>CAIKAA010000025.1 GCA_903825275.1 uncultured Fibrobacterota bacterium
ATCTTCCGCCTGCAACGAGGCGGCCGCAAAAATCGAAGCTACTTCCGTATCATGGTTGCCGACTCGGCCCAGAAACGCGATGGACGCTTCCTAGAAGAAGTCGGCACGTACGACCCTTTGAAAGTGCCGGCAGCCATCACCTTGAAGGAGACAACCATCCTCGAGTGGTTGGCCAAGGGCGCCGCTCCTTCGGACACGGTCAGATCAATCTTCCGTCGCCACGGACTTTTGGCCAAGCACGAAGCCGTCAAAGCTGGGCAAGACCCTGCTTCGGTTGGCAATGTCGTGAAGATCGAGAAGGCCAAGCAGCCCCAAGCCTCCAAGAAGGCCCAGGCCAAAGCCGCAGCGCTGGCCAAGGAAGCCTAATTACCAGCGAGACTTTTCCTGATCGCTTGGTTGCGGTCGGGAGACTTCTCTCTCCGCACGGCCTGAAAGGGCATATCAAGGCGGAGTCGCATAGCTGGAATCCCGAGCGATTGGGGCGGCTGCGCGAGGTGGTACTTTGGTCGCCAGTACGCGAAGAAACTCGAAAAGTAGTCGAAGCCATTTCGCAGCCTGCGGGATGGCGTTTGCGTTTTGAAGGTATTTCCGATCCAGAAACCGCCAAGTTGTACGGCGGTTCGTGGATCTGCGTCCCTGCAGAACAGGCAACGCGACCCAAAGATGGTTGGATCGAAGCTGATCTGATCAGTCTCCCCTTGATCGATGAAAACGAGATCGTGTTGGGCAATTGCAAAGGACTTGCCAATCTGCCCATGATGTCCATTGCCGTCACTTCGGTGGCTGGCAAGGAAATCATCCTTCCAATGGAAGGTCCATTGGCTCCCCGCATCGATTTGGAGGGGGGTAAGCTGGTTGTCGATCGCGAGGTATGGGACGCCCTCTCGTGAGAGCGGATGTCATCACGCTGTTCCCCCAGATGTTCCAAGCCTTGGAACACTCCATCCCCGCCAAGGCGACCAAGGCCGGAGTGTTTGATCTTCGGCTCCACAACCTGCGCGACTTTCCGCTCAACCGCTACGGCGCGGTGGACGATTACCCCTATGGCGGCGAACCCGGCATGGTGCTGCACGCCAAGCCGCTGGAAGATTCCCTGCTGAAGGTGTTGGACGGACGCGAGGATGTTCCGGTTATCTATCCGCATCCCCATGGCAAGACCTTGACCCAATCCGATGTGCGCGAATGGGCCGAGGTGCCAGAAATTGTCCTGGTGTGCGGCCACTACAAAGGCATCGACGAACGATTCCGCTACAGCTACGTGACCCACGAATTTTCGGTGGGCGACTACGTGCTTTCTGGTGGCGAGATGGCGAGCATGATTTTTTTGGATGCGGTGGCACGACTGCTTCCAGGTGTCCTGGGCGACGAAGGCTCGGCCCGCACCGACAGTTTTGAAGAACCGCTTCTGGGATGGCCGGTTTACACTCGCCCCGAAGTTTGGAACGGTTTGAAAGTTCCCGATGCTTTGCTGTCGGGCAGCCACGAGCGGATCCGCAAATGGAAGCGCAAACAGCAACTGCTGTGGACCATGGAGCGCCGCAGCGATTTGTGGAAGGCCCACGAAATGACCCCGGAAGACTGGAAGCTTTTGGAAGACGAAACGCTCTGCTGACCGTTTGGAGGTGTGCTTTGGGTTTTCACCTTGGCCGGATTCCTTTGCGGTGCACCAACGAGTTGAAATCCGTCGAATTACTTGGAAATCTCCACAAATTTCGCAGATTTCCCCTGAATTGGCACGGTTTGTTGAATTCTGGAACAGCTATCTGAACACCTAATCCGTCAAATCAAAAAAGGAACGACCAGTGGACCCATTCTTGTTGATGCCAAATGAAAAAATCGAAAAATCCAGCGCGGCTGCCACAGGTCCCAATGGGATCCATCTTTATCTTTCGCAAATTTATCTGACGAATCTTCGAATCGTGGTTCTCAATAATGCTTCCAATATGGTTTTCAATGGCGCGTTGATGAAAATGGATGCGATCTTTTTGGAAAAGGCACCCCCTGGACACAATGGAATCATCCGGATCATCAGCAAAGACGGATCCACGTTTTTCATGACAGTTTTTCTAGAAGGAACTCAAATAGAAGATAAACATGAAATGAATTCATGGTTTAATTACGTAGATCAATTCATAAAAAATCGGGATTTTGGAAAATAGGGTGGAGCTGGGGATTATCTAAGAAATTCACAATAGAACGGCGCATCCACAAAGACTCTGTTCTAGCACAGCTGGAATTTGAACGAACCGGTTGGTTTAAAAAATAATCCCAATCGATCGATCACTCCCTATCCCTGTGGGCCATGACTGGTCCACTTAGGATAGGGAGAAATTTCGGTTGGTTAGCCTTCGTCGGCGAGAACCGCCGTAGCATCTAAATTGTGACGCCCCGATCCGGTGTGAATCACGGTACGGGAGCCTACTCGAATATGATCGCCCTTGTCGTTGCGGAATTCAAATTTGCTTCCAGCTCCGGTCTGCACATAATCATCCTTGAGAAGAATGGTTTTGTCCGTAGCTTGTTTCCGGCTGCCATCGGGACGAACCACCCAAACATCTCCAGAAACCTTGTCGATCTTTCCGGCGAATTCTCCGGAGCGATATTCTTTGGGTTCCTTGTTATCTCCGCAGGCTTCGATGGACGCTTCGCCTTCAATGGTCTCGACCTCTCCTGAATTGTCAAACGATTCAAAATTCAAATCCATGATTTCTCCCTTTTGTTTTGGTGAAAAGTTACGGGTCCCAATGCCGCAATCCGTGGGTTTCAATTTCTTTCAAAATGGGGTACCGATCCAGGGCGTTGTTCCATAAGGTATGAAACGGGTCGGAACTTGGTTTCAGCAAAATGCTGTGCCAATGGAAATCGGCCACGGTGTCGTAAAAGAAAAAACTTGTGGAACCATCCACTTCGCGGTGGACCACGATCCATTCGCCGTGATCCGTGACCAAAACGTGGGCCAGAATGGATTTGGAGGGGACGGTTTTCCGGCGCCCAATGGGGGCATCGGTCACCACTCCAAAAGACCAGCCACGGATGGAATAGGGGACACCATCCGCTGTCCAATCGATGCTGCTCGGATCGCTTCCTTTGCGGATTTGGTCCAACACTTCCTCGTTGAAAGCGCGAATCACGGGGTCGATCAGGATCCCCATGCCCCCAAATCGGCCGCATGACCCGCTTTTGAAGGCCTCCAAAGGAAGCGTTTCGTACCGGCTCAGCGCCGGGATTCGGCCCACCGCATCCTCCCAAACCTGTTCGCCAACATCCTGGAGAGGGACAAGGTTCCGGTAAAAATCCCCTGGGGATTCCACCACGATGACCGAACTATCGTCCGACAAAATCCCCTGTTTGGTCAAAATCCAAACCAATTGGCCGGTCGTGGCCAGCCAAAGTGCCCGAAAGTCGCCCGAGGGACTTTCCGTCCGGCTTCCCACCCGACCGTGTTCAAAGTTCCATTTTCCCACCAGCCAACCCGGAATGGGGAGTTCCTGTTTTTTAAGAAGCCCTTTGCGACCGACTGGGACGCAAGGCAGCGGTTCTCCGCGAAACTGTCGGACTTGGTCCAGGACCTCTTGAAGACAGGGATGGGCGACAAAGCCGGGTTGGGGAATCTCCTCTTTGGCCGGGAGATCGGATGGGGAAGCACTGTCGGTCACGGATCAAGCCTTTGTTCAAAGGAATCGAAGGGCAGGGGAGGTCGAACCCGCATCCGGCATTTTTCGTTCGGACCCAGCGAACAGGCCATCCCTGATTCGGTAAGGTAATCGACTCGACCCTCGTCGCCGGTTCCCAATTCATCGCCCTCTTTGAGGGCCGCTCCAAGGCTTGGAGTCCAGCTTTTCCCGGCTCGATGGAGGGTCACCATGCCGACAACCCGTTGGATTCTTCCCCGGTAATCGTCTTGCAAGTGCTCGTCGTCGATCCCGACTTCGATTTCTTTCCTGGGATGACGGACCCCGTCGGGATCGAAATCAAGTGGCATGGCGCACCTTCTTTGAAGATTGAAAACAATACACGCCGGTATGTGGTTCTGTCAAAAATTGGAGGGAAGGGGTTGGAAACGTTGAAGAGCTGCGATCCTTGCTTGAGGTGTCGGAACCCTGTCGTTTCCGCATTTTCGTACCTTACGTAACCTTATGATTTTACCCAGAGAAAAGGCGTTCACCGCCGCGCAGCTTTCCGAAGTGGAAAGCATTCTTGCCGAGTACGGCTGTTCGGTCACCGTCATCGCCGGGACCACCCGCACCATTTACGCGATTTCCGGCGACGAGCGCGACGAAGAAATGGTGGGCCGCATCGAAGGTTTGGACTTTGTCGAACGGTTCGACCGCATCCAGGCCCCCTTTCGGTTGATGCACCATAGTTCCGATCTGAGTTCGCACAAGGTGCGGATCGGACAGGCTGTGTTGGGGGATGGATTCCATGTGATTGCTGGCCAATGCACGATCGACCCCAAAAATCCCCAGTACTTTTTGGAAACCGCCCATGCCGTGAAGGAAGCCGGGGCGGTAGCCATCCGCGGCGGAGTGTGGAAGCCCCGCACCAATCCCAACGCCTACCAGGGTGACGACAAGGCCTTGGAGGTCTTGTTGCGGGCTCGCGCGGAAACCGGTTTGCCGGTGAGTACTGAAGTCATGGAAGACCGCCATCTTCAGGTGGTGATGGACGCCGGAGTGGACATCATCCAGATCGGCACCCGCAATGCCTTGAATTACGGACTGCTCAAGCAGGTCGGGCGGGGCACGGCGGGGACCAAGGTCGTGGTCCTGCTCAAACGCGGCATGCACATGGGGCCGGTGGACGAATTTCTTTGCGCTGCCGAGTACATCGCGGCAGGGGGCAACCCCAACGTGGTCTTGTGTCCGCGAGGCACCAAACCCGAGTTGGACGGGTACCGAAACTTCCCCGACGAATCCATTTCGCCACTCTTGAAGGCCCGCTCCTGGGCGCCGGTGGTGGTCGATCCCTCGCATTCGGTCGGCAAGGCTGCCTTTGTCCCCTTCGCCTCGCTGGCCGCCGCCGCCTATGGCGCCGATGGATTGAACGTGGAAACCCACGTTTGCGGATCGAAAGGAATCGGCGACGACCCCAAGCAGTCCATCACTCCGGCCATCTTGGCCAAGCTGATTGCCGATTGCAAGGAAATTCATTCCCGATCGACGGGCTACCTGGTCCCGGTCCAGAAAGCCTAGGGCCAAACCATGTTGATCCGGGCCCACTCCATCACCCCACAGCCTAGAATGGTCGAACAGGCAGCCATGGTGTTGGTCAAAGATGGGATTCTGGTGTACCCGACAGAATCTGGCTACGGCATGGGTTGTTCGGCCGCCTCTCCCAAAGCCTTGAACAAGCTTTACAAATTGGTCGATCCCTTGAAGGCCAAAGTCCTGGCCTTGTTGTTTTTCGATTTCTCCCAGATCGCCCAGTACGCCGAGGTGTCGAACTTCGCCTTTCGGACCATGAAGCCCATCATGCCTGGTCCGTACACCTTCATTCTGCCTGCCCGCACCAAGACGGCCAAGCTTTTGGGAGTCAAGCGGCCCGAGGTTGGGGTTCGCATGCCCCAACATCCCTTTTTGCGCGCCTTGTTGGAGGTCCACGAACACCCATTGGTCAACACCGCCGCCCGATTTTCCAACCGCGAGAATGAAGAATTCGAGACCGGTGAAGCGGTCGAATCGCAATACGGAAAGTCAGTGGACTTGGTGGTCGATTCCGGCGATATTCCGGTGAGTGGAACTACCATTGTGAGCTTGCTGGACGACGACATTCGTCTGGTTCGCCTGGGGATCGGGCCGTTGGCCCCTTTGGGCCTGTAGAGGAGAACAACATGGACGCATTGACCGAATTGGAAATCCGGATCTTGGGCACGCTCATCGAAAAATCGATGGCCACCCCGGAGTACTACCCGCTGACGCTCAAGTCGCTGCGGGCCGGTTGCAACCAGGCCACCAATCGCAGTCCTGTCACGGAATACGAAGAGTTGGACGTGGAATTGGGCGTGAAGTCCCTCAAGCTCAAGGGTTTGTTGTATTTCATTGAACCCAAAGGCGGGCATGAAGTCCGCAAGTACGAGCACACCCTGTTCGAAGAACACCGGTGGGGGATGAACCGCGGCCAGGTCGCCCTGTTCAGCTTGCTGCTGTTGCGCGGCGAACAAACGGCATCGGAGCTGCGCACCCGGGCCCGCGAAAAAATGATCGACCTCTCGCCTCCCCAGACCGAAGAGGCATTGGAATCCATGATCACCCTGGAGGAAAGCCCGATTGCTCGGGTGCCGCGCCAGCCAGGCCAGCGTGAACCTCGATGGCGTCACAAGGTCGGCTTGGCCGAACAGATCGATCCGTCCCTGGTGCCGGAACTTCGCGATGCCGATTCCGACGAAATGCCGGTATTGCCAGTCCAGGCTCCCTCGCGTCACGAAGAGATTGAATCGCTCAAGACAAAAGTTGTCGAGTTGGAGACGCGCATCGAGCGCTTGGAATCCATATTGGAATCTCTGTCGAATTGATTGCGGATCATGGGATTTCTCGCGTAACAAGGTCGAAACATGGTTGAAACGAACGCCTGAATACGCTACTGTTTCGGATGTACGGAATTCGTCCTTCGCGGGACAAATTTTGGTTCATCACGTTTCCAACCAAAGGACGACCATGCATCGATCGAACTTGAAGCTCGCCACCTTGGCGTTGGCCATCGCACCTGCCGCTTGGAGCATTTCGGTTCCTCTGACCGACTCGACCACCAAGCTGGATGTGGGCTTCATGATGCAAAACCGCGCCGAGCACAACTGGGCCGAAAATTCCACGGCCAAAACCTACGACGTGAACCGCGGAAAGCTTGGCGAAGCGGATCCGGTCGACTTTTACGTGCGCCGGGCTCGTTTGAACATTTCCGCCGAACGCGAAGGCTGGAAGGCGTTGGTGACCTTTTCCGCCGACAAGGCAGACCTGACCGGGTACAACAGCAAGGAACGGGCAGCCCAGCTTTTGTATCTATGGGCCCAGAAAACCATCACCACTGGCGAACTGTCGCACGTGATCACGCTTGGCTTGGATCAGCCCAATGTGGAACCCGCTTACCGCGATCCTTCCAGCCAGCTTTTGCTGCCCACCCCACGCGCCACCATTCTCTATCCCAGTGCCGCCAATGCGGTTGGTGTTCGCTACCAGCTCAACCACAAGCTGTTCCAAGTTTCGGTGGATGTGCAGAACAACCGCGACACCGGACGCGCCGTCGATACCGCATCCGATGGTCTTTTCTATGGTGCTCGCGCTGTGGTCTCGTTGCTTCCGGGTGTCGCGCTTCCCAAGCGCACCGAATCGTTTGTGGGCGAAAAGGGCCTGGGCTTGGCGTTGGGACTCGATGGAACCGTGGACAACAATTACATTCAGAAGGCGACGGATGGATCCATCATCCAGGCTTCTTACGCAACGACCGGTGCCGACCTTTTGTTCCACATGGACGGATTGACCGCCGATGTCGATGCTCGGCTCCAGAAATACTACCGCACGAAAAACAAGACCTTGAGCTACGCCGTTTCGGTCCAGGCCGGGTACGCGATTCCCGTTTCGGCCCTTGGTGTCGTGGTCGAGCCCGCCTTGCGCGGGTCGGTGATCGACAAGGATGCGGATCTCGAGGAAGCTGGCGCGACGACCTATAACACCAGTGCCGAATCCGAACACGGCCTTTCTGGTTACGAAGCGGAAGCTGGCTTGAACATCTACTTCAAAGGGCACTCGAACAAGTTGCAGATTGGCGTCCAGCATTGGGAAGCGGAGGCAAACGACGCCAACGCCAACATCCTGCGCGTCCAGCACCAGTTCAGCTTCTAAACCGATCAGCGGGGTTGGCGGCTTTGGTCTGCCACCCCTGATGGATCCAAGAATTCATCCTCCCTGGGACAGGAAGAAGATGGTGGAAATTCGGCCGGACGGGTATCTTTCCCCGATGGCCCAACCAAGCGGGAGGCGAGAGCCTCCCTTTTCATTGACGGCGGATTTTCTCCGCAAATACGACGTGCCTGGACCCAGGTACACCTCCTACCCTCCGGCGCCCCATTTTCGGACGGGTTGGGCTCCGTCCGAAATCCTGTCGCTGGTGGAGCGATCGAATTCCACGGGCGACCGGAATCTTTCGTTCTATGTCCACATTCCCTTCTGTCCCAAGCAATGCCTGTTTTGCGGCTGCACGACAGAAATTGGCAAACCGGGGTCGGCGGTGGTCGCCTACTTCGCCGCCCTCTCCGAGGAGATGGACCAAATCCTGCCCCTGTTGGACGAAAACCGACCCGTCAGCCAAATCCATTTCGGAGGCGGGACTCCCAACGCGGCGCCGGTCAAGCACCTTGCCGAGGTCGTGCAACGCCTGCTGCGGGGACGGAAATTGTCCGATCGCGCCGAGATCGCCATCGAATGCGACCCCAACCTGGTCACCTTCAAAAAACTGGCGGAATTGCGCGAGGCCGGATTCAACCGGATTTCTTTTGGCTTGCAGGATTTCGACAAGACCGTTCTTGACTCGGTGAACCGCGGGTTCCCGCGCATCGAACCGGTCGACCTGATCGGGGAAGCCCACCGGCTGGGATTTACGGGCGTGAACCTGGATCTGATCTACGGCCTGCCGCACCAGACTCCAGTATCCTTCGCCCAAACCGTCCAGCGCACCATCTCGGCCAAGCCCGATCGGGTGGCCACCTTCAGCTACGCCCATGTCCCTTGGGCCAAGGACCACCAAAAGACTCTGGAATCCAAGGGGTTGCCCGACGCCGAGGCGAAGATTGCAATGACCGTGGCGGCCTTCGAAGGCTTCTCTGATGCAGGTTACCACCCCATTGGAATGGACCACTACGCCCTTCCCGACGACGAGTTGGCCTTGGCCCAGGAATCCGGCCAGCTCCACCGCAACTTCCAAGGCTACTGTTCCAAGCGCACCACCGGACAGGTCGTCTCGTTTGGGGCGTCGGCCATTTCCCAGCTCCACGAGGGATACATCCAAAACGTGAAGGAAAGTTCCCGCTACGTTGAGCTGGTGGAAGGGGGAAGCCTCCCTGTCGAACGCGCCTACATCTTGACCCGCGACGAGCGGTTTACCCGCGACGTGATCAATTCCATCATGTGCCAGGGACGATTGGATCTTCGCGAGATCGGAGGGGCTGAAGGAATGACCGAATCGGAAGTGAAAGACCGGCTGGCACCAGGGCTTGAGGGATTGGACAGTTTCCTTGCCGATGGGCTTTGCACGTTCGACGGGAACCTTCTTTCGGTGACCGCATCGGGCCATCTCGCGGTGCGCAACCTGGCATTTTTGTTTGATCCCCTGCTCGGGGCCTCCGAAGGACGGTACAGCCGCACGGTCTGAGTTCGGTCCTGGAGTCGGTTGTATTTTATTGTTCCCCCAACAACCGAAAAGACGTTGTAAGTTTCATCCAAAGCGCAAAAATAAAACTGGAGGATGAACGCTCATGTCAACAGCTCGCCTGGAATACAACGGACAATCCTGGGATTTCCCCGTCATCGAGGGAACCGAAAAAGAGCATGGCATCGACATCTCGGAATTGCGCTCCAAAACGGGCCTGATCACCCTGGACGAGGGGTATGGCAACACCGGATCCTGCCAGTCGGCGATCACTTACATCGATGGCGACATCGGGATCTTGCGCTACCGCGGCTACCCCATCGAGCAGCTTGCCGAACACTCCACCTTTGTGGAAACCGCTTGGTTGGTGATCTACGGGCAATTGCCGACGGAAAAACAACGGCAACGGTTCTCGGATCTGCTCACCAAGTACGCCATGATCCACGAGAGCATGCGCAATCACTTCCAGGGATTTCCGACCAATGCTCCGCCCATGGCCATCCTGTCGGCCATGATCAACGCCATCGGATGCTTCACGCCCGAAGTGCTGGGAAGCGACAACGAACTGAATTTCGAAGAGAATGCGGCTCGACTTCTGTCACAGGTTCGCTCCATCGCTGCGGCCACGTTCAAAATGAACGCGGGTCAGCCCATGATGTACCCGCGTCCGGAATACAAGTACGCGGAAAATTTCCTGCACATGATGTTCTCGGTTCCCAACGCCCGGATCACCCCTGATCCGGAAGTGGCTCGGGCGCTGAACCAGTTTTTGATTTTGCACGCCGACCACGAGCAGAACTGCTCGACCTCCACGGTGCGCATGGTGGCCAGCTCGGGAGCCAACATGTACGCCTCGGTTTCGGCGGGCGTGTCGGCCTTGTGGGGCCCTTTGCACGGCGGCGCCAACGTGGCGGTGGTGGAAATGCTGGAAGACATTCGCAAGTCCGGCATGACCCCGCAGGTCTACATGGAGAAGGTGAAGGACAAGAATTCCAACCTGCGCCTGATGGGGTTTGGGCATCGCGTCTACCGCAATTTCGATCCCCGGTCGCGCATTCTCCAAAAAGCCGCCGACATCATTTTGACCAAACTCAAGATCAATGATCCCTTGCTGGACATCGCCAGGCATTTGGAAGATGTCGCCCTGAGCGATTCCTATTTTGTGGACCGCAAGTTGTACCCCAACGTCGATTTCTACTCGGGCATCATCCTGCGTGCCATCGGAATCCCCTTGAACATGTTCACGGTGATGTTCGCCATCGGTCGCATGCCCGGCTGGATCGCCAACTACAAGGAAATCCACGACGCCACTCGCCTGAAGATCAACCGGCCGCGCCAGATCTACACCGGCGAGTTGATCCGAGACTACATCCCCCGCGATCAGCGGATGTGATCAATGGTTGTCCGGGGCATGAGCTAACGCTGCCTTTAGGAGAAGTCATCCAATTGGCGGACAGAGTTTTTTTGTCCACCGCGAAGTAACCCGAGAATCCAACGTGTCTCCTCCTGGGCTTGGTGGGATGCCCAGGACCTGATCAGATGGGAGGAGTTGGTCTTGACTGGCCCTCATCCTAGAATCCCAATTTTGGAAGGCCGACTCACAAGTAAAATCGTTCCATGGTCATGGAACGGTTTGTGGGTCGATCGTGAACAGAATTTGCCGCTGCGTCATATCTTCTTCCGGATGATCCTCCCCTTCCAACTTATCTGGAGTCAAATTCAATCATGAATCGTTCCATTCGAACCCTGCTCGCAACGAGTTTGCTTGCCGCGGCCTCACAGGCCCAGCTGGTGGTGTCGCATCTGTCGGCCACGGGCGGCAACAATGTCAATTTGATCAAGCCGTATCTGCGTGTCGAGAACCAGAGCGCCTCCATCGTCGACCTGTCCAAGTTGTCTCTAGATTACCTGGTCAACGAAGACAACTTCAATGCCGGTTTGTTGGTCGCCGAATGCTGGTATTCCTCTGCGACGGCCTGCTCCGAATTGACGGCCGAAATCACCGCCATCCCCTTGCAGCAAGATGGCACGCGCAAGGCCAACGTTCGCGTGCGACTGGGGTTCCGCTCGGGAACTCTCGCGGCAGGACAAATTTTGACCATCCAATGGGGGCTCCACGACCAAGCTTGGCAACATCTTTTCAACGAGACCGACGACTGGAGTTTTACGGTCGGTGACGGCCAGTGGCACCTCGACCCGCGAGTCGCGGTGGAGATGGGTGGGCAAGTCGCCTCGCCGGCCATGGTCTGGAAGGGACAAGCCAGCCAGCTCCCCGACCCAGTCACGTTCAAAGCCGGGGAGGTGGTCAAGATTACGGCTACGGGTAGCTCCTACATCTTGGAAAATGGCGCCTGGGTGATGCTTGCCGAGGTGGGAAAGTCGGGTCCGATTGGGTTGCCGGGAGCTGTTGGAGCGACCGGTGCTCCAGGTCCCAAAGGGGATGTGGGACCTGCCGGACTACAAGGGCCAAAGGGCGAAACGGGTTTGACTGGTCCGGTTGGTCCGGCGGGGAAAGATGGCGCAGTTGGACTACCTGGTCCCAAAGGCGATGTCGGAGCAGCTGGAGTTCCAGGACCCAAGGGAGAAATGGGCTATATGGGCATGATTGGCCTTCCGGGAAAAGATGGTGCGGTTGGCATGCCAGGTCCGAAGGGGGATCCTGGAGTCAGGGGCGACGCCGGGGCGGTGGGACCTCAGGGTCCCAAGGGAGATCTTGGGCCCAAGGGAGAAATGGGCTATATGGGCATGATTGGCCCTCCGGGCAAAGAGGGTGCGGTTGGCATGCCAGGTCCGAAGGGGGATGCTGGGGTCAGGGGCGACGCCGGGGCGGTGGGGCCTCAGGGACCCAAAGGAGATCTTGGGCCCATGGGGATTCAAGGTCCCATGGGGATGGTCGGTCCGGCTGGCGCGCAGGGCCCCAAAGGCGATGTTGGACCTGTGGGTTCAACAGATCCTACCGCCGCGAATCAAATCGCTGCGCTTGCTCTCTTGATCAAATTGACCGGTGCCCCGATGTTGATCGATACCCGTGACGGTCAAGGTTACAAGTCGGTCAAAATTGGGACATTAACGTGGATGGCGCAGAATCTGAATTATGCTGGACCAGTGGGGGCGGAGGTTGGATCTTGCCTCGACAACAATCCCTCCAACTGTTCGTTGTACGGTAGGAATTACACCTGGACAGAAGTCATGGCCGGGTCCCCCGCCTCGACGGCAAACCCCAGTGGTGTGAGGGGAATTTGCCCAATCGGATGGCATGTGCCCAGTTATTCGGAGTTCTATAACTTGGTGAATTTTGTAGGCAGAACCTTCGCCGGCAAGGTGCTCAAATCGACAAGTGGATGGACCGACGGCGGGAATGGCACGGATGATTTCGGTTTCAACGGATTGTCCACAGTCCCCCCTGGCCAAATGGCGCTTTGGTGGTCAACCACCCTGGATACTTCCCGCGACAAAGCGATTAACTTGGCATTGGCATACTGGGGAGATGGCATTTCCTGGGGGGCCGGTACTCTAGACTATTCGATCACGTTGCGCTGCGTCAAAGATTGATTTTCTTTCGTTGATCGGTAGTGTTGGGGGCTAAAAATTAAAGTCGAGTGCCCCCAATCCGACCGGAGCCGAATTGCCCCCAATGTCGCCGGATCCGCACGTGATCACGAAATGCTGTGCGGGATCGAATCGATGGTTCGCCAGGGCGCACCTTTGGGGCCAGGGGAGCATCTTGATTCCCGTACTCGATACCAAGTTCAGGTTCTCCCAAGAAAGAGGGAAGCGTGGCTTTACCCGCTAGGTGATCCACTTCCGGGGGGACGCATTTGTTGACTAGGACATAAGCTCGTAAAGAGCCACGTATTTGTCGATGCAACTGACCATGAAGGATTCCCAATGCCTTGGGGGGCTTGGGGTCAAAGGCCACATGTGCTTGACGATGATGTCCTGTTCCAAAACGCTCAGAGGGAACTGGTTCCGGGCGTTCTGGAGGGCGATGTGAGGATGTTCCAAGCCGTGGAAGGATTCCCGCGCGAGCTCTGGAAGGTCGTGGTTGCGCCAATCGTAAAGGAAAAAGTCGTGGAGGAATCCGCCGCGAGCCATCGCGCGGGCGTCGAGGTTCATCGATTTCCCCACCCGATAAGAGAGGAAGGCGACCCGAAAGGCGTGACGGAAAATGGACGAATCGTGATGGCGGAAATCCTTGGTCTTCAAAAATTCGGGATTGGTCGCGATGTCCCGCACGAAGCAGCGGAATTCCTCTTCGCGGGGAGTGCGGTTTTCGATGAATCCCAAAAATCGAATTTGCAGGGAGGACAATTTCTGATCCAACCGATTGCGGAAGTTGGCCACGGTATCCAGATACTTCCGCAAGTTCGGGAAGGCCATCAACAGGCGGTTGAAGGATTCGAAAAGATGAGTCCGTTCCAGAAGGCTCAAGGACATGCGACGCAGGTAAACTCGCGACAAACGAAGGACAAATTTCCGCAACAGGTTCAGCGAGATTGCGAAATCCAAGCCAAAATAAACGGCCATGACCACGACGAGTAGATGGAGCGAGCCGGTGCCGATTCCCTCGACGATGTGCGCCACAGGGGGGTGGATCCAACGATCGAATCCCACGGCGATGGAGGCCCACAAGATGGAATAAGGCAGGCAGATCCTACCGCCGAGATTGAAGGGGTCTTCCGAGTAGTCCCACATCCGCAACCCGAAGAACTCCTCGCAGATCGCCCCGATGGTGTACTCAATCAGGGTCAAGACGACCCCGTAGGCCAAAAACTCCAAGACCAGTCCCTGGTTGCGTAAAAACGGGGCGAGCAGCAACACAAAAGTCGCCCCGATTCCATAAATGGGCAGGAAAGGTCCGCGTAAGAAGCCCGCATTGATGAAGCGTCTCTGGCCGAGGGAACGGTAGATGGTTTCCAAAATCCAACCAGCTGCGGAATAAATGACGAAATAAACCGCATGCTGAAGGGCGTACACCCAAGAGGCAGGGATAGATTGGGAAAACATCAAAATCGTCATCCTTTCCTAGAACGTGCGCGTTTGAAATGGACGAATTCGAGCCACCAACTCCTATAACCTACTATCCCTCAGGGGAAGTAACCTACACACCACTCCCTTATGCTGGCAGAGGGCCTTGGAGAAGGGGAGGATTTGCCGCACCTTTAAACTTGGTACGGAATCTCGACCCAAGCGAACTTGCGGGGATCGAAGACCTTGGTATTGCGCGTGGCCAAACGGTGCTTGTGCAAGAGGGCACAGGCCGCTTGGAGGGCATCCGGGAGCTTCCAACGATGGGTACGCTTGAGGCGAGCGGCTTCGTCGGCCACCTCCGCATCGATCGCGTGCAACGGAAACCGGTCCAAAAAGCCTCGGACCTTCTCGAATCGAGTCGCATCGAGTCCAGCCAAGACTTCGGCACGGGTGATGGAGCTGATCGACAAGGCGCCCTCGCGGTCATGGAGAAACCGTTCGGCTTCGTCAACTCCATGGAGAAGATCGATGAGGATCACAGAATCCAAAAGCCACCCGGAGAACCTTTTGGCACCCATCATGGGCAACGGCGATCTAGCCAGCTCAAGACCATTCCTCTCGCAATTTCAATTGCGTCGCCAACCCATCCTCACCGTCACAAATGCCTTTGAGGGAAGCGAGTGTCTCTGCCCAGTCTTGACGGTCGGCCCCCTTGGTGGCACGACGCGCCAGATCGACGGCTTCGCGCACCAGCTGGGCTACTGGCCGACCCGTCGAACGCGATCGCCGGTCCAGCCAAGACCTCTGTGCCGCCTCGAAGGCGATCAATGTCCGTACCGACTTGAGCATGAAAAGAAGATATCGCGATATCACTGGAAAGTCAAATCAGGTCCGGCAGGGGGGGGGGGCTGGTGGCAATTTTTCAATCTTCTCGGGTCTGATTCCCCGAAGCCTGTCCTGAGCCCTTGGCACCAAAGGTGCCCCGCAGCCAGTTTCAGAATATGGCGGTCGACTTCGCTCAGGACAGGCTTGACGACTGCTGCGGCACTGCGAAACCGGCAGGGCACCGTTGGTGCCTAAGGGTCCTGCGAGGGTTTTAACCCGAGCCCATGCCCGGAACGCAGCTCGGGTTGAAACCCTGGCACCGGAGGTGCCCCGCCTAACTTGTGGTGCTGTAGCGGTCGCAGGATCCCCAAACACACGAGCTGCGATTCCCTCCCCTCCGGCTCTGATTCCCCGAAAGCCTGTCCTGTGCTTGACGACTGCTACGGCAACACGAAACCGGCAGGGCACCTTGGGTGCCAAGGGTGGTTTATCTCCACTTTCACGGCTTCCCATGGATCTTCCGTCTGGGACGGCAGGAACTGCTTAACCCAGTACTCCAGCCATTCCACAGATCTAGCCATAGACCCGCAATTTTTGTCCTGTCCGAAACCCTGGATTTGGAGAATCCAGGGGTGTCAGGCGATTCGGACCTATCGTCCCACAGTGAAAGAGCTGGTGTGTTTCCAGAGCGATCCTTCCGCTACGGCGAAGAACACGCCGCGTCCCTTGGGAGCCCAAGAGGCCGTCAAACGGTCACCAGAACGGACCATCGACAGGCGATCGACTTCGCGTCCCTTGAGATCCAAAATGCGCACCGAAGCGCTGCCCTGGTCGTGTCCGGTCACCTCCAGGTTGACGACCGTTCCCGACAAGATTTTCAGGCCAACGGAGAGGGGAATTGCTGCCTTGGGGTGGATCGAGACGATCCGACCGGCGAACAAGTCGTCCAAACTGGTGGAATCGATCGCTTCGGAGCTGGGATTTCCGCTGACGGTATCGCTGGTGGAGGTCCAGGAACTGTTCAGGGCAAGAGAGCCGGCTGTCTTGATGTCGGACGTGCCGGTGGCAAGGCCAGCCAAGCTGTCCAAAGGTTTCATGCCAGGCTCCAACGCCAGGAAGGACGTCGCAGGGGTCACGATGCCGTACCCTTTGCCAATGGCCCGTGCAGCAGCCTCCGAGGAGGTGTCTGACCAGATCCAGGGCTGGATCATGTTGGCGTATTCACCGGCCCAGACTCGGCTTCCCCATTCGGTACCCGAGGGGTTGGGCACCGACACGGAACGGCTTGCGTGGAAGTTCAGGCCGCCCCAAGACCCGCTCAGCTTGATCTTTGCTGATCCGCCCACCGCATATCGGGCCGCGAAGATAACCGGAATGCTGTCGTTGACGATTTTCAGATCGATCGCGTCGGTGGAACGAGCTGCAAAGGTTGCTTTTCGATCCAATAGGATGAGGGAACCCGTGGTACGGCGGATCATGATCGGCCAACCCCAATAGCAATATCCCCAATTTGGTTGGAAAAGGCTCGCCACGCTGTCGGATTGGACCCCTTCGATCGCTAGCTTGAGGTTGGATGGCGACTCACTGTAACCGAAGCGGGAACGCCCATACAGGGCCGGAGCCGTAATCGCTTGGTTTTGCACCCACCACCAATACCACGGATAGGTGACCGATCCAAAATCGTAGCCACCCGTGAGAACGGCGGCGTCGGAGATGTACCAGTCGTTCCACCATCCGAACAAGGTTTGTCGAGCTCCGGACATTTCTTGTCCAACCGATTTCCAATCGCGGTTTCGTTGGTCATAGAAGCGGTTGCTGGAATCGCTGAAGGTCCGGTAGGGCTGGACTTGGGCAGAATCCGACCAATTCGTGGGGTAGGCGACATAGTTTAGGGTGAAGATCGGATAGGGGGAGGTGGAAACCAGCACCACCACAGCCCCGGTGTCCGATTTCGCCACCTCGTGAAGAAGTGAGATCGCGTCGGCCTTGCGCTTGGGGGTCCAGCTTTTCAGGAATTGAAGAGCTTCCAGGCCATGGATTGCGTCGAAAGTGACGGGCTGAGACCAAAGATGGCGAAGACTTTTCCCATCGTGCCAAGCCAGATTCACCTTGTAGGAACCGGTTCCGTATTTCATCAAAGACAGCAATGCCAGTTTCCGACAACGCTCCAAACTGGTGTCGGCATCGAGCACCACGACGCGAACGGTGGGTTCGGGGTCGAATTGGAGTTCGCTTCCCTTGAACGCCATTGCCGCCCCAAATGCTCCTTTGCCATCTCGGACCGCCGTCCACACCTCAGGTTGGCGACCGGAAATGGTCGCGACAAAGCTGTCGGGAGAACTCCACGATTGGACGGTCGCGACAGAGCCCACTGGAATCTTTCCCAATCCACCCAAATCGAATACGGTGTTGGTCGGAGCATCAGATTGGACGGAGAACCGAACCGACTTGGGGCGGAGGGAGTCGATGACATATCGTCCCAGGGAGTAGTCGTAGTTGTACGGATTCCAGCGAACCGCGATGGGTAGCTGAAGTCCTTCGCGCTGCGGTTGGACGATTTCGATCTGGAGCTTGCGGCTCTCCCCCGATTTGAGGGGGAACAGGCTCAGGTTGTAGGAGCCGTTTCCCCAAGTTTCCAAGAGCGCGGGGTCTCGACGCACCCCAACAATCTGACTGTATTGCTGGGAGGCTTGCCAGCGATCCATGACGTACGAGGCCTGTTTCTGCCCGCCCATCCAAAACCACATTCCCGTCACAGCGGCATCAAGGGGCAGCTGCAGGAAAGCGTGGCCTTCCAAACTATCGGCAACGACTGTTTGGAGGGAATCGTAGACGATTTGGAAATAACAACCTTTTTGCAGGTCGACGGAATCCGCGTTCGGACAGGTATTGACCGATCGCCAATCCATCGTCTTGAGGGTTTCGGGGGTCCAAACCATGGTGGCCCGGGTGCGCACCAGGCCATCGGAGACGTTCACCTCCAAGTCGAGGCTGTCCAACAGCATTCGGACTCCTCCCCAATTTGTCCCGGGTTTCACGGTGGTCGCGGTCATTTGGTTCACAACCCACTGCCCGTGGGAAAATCCGGCGGCGGCGAAGAGTGCCAGAGCGAGTTTGCGGAAAAAGTCCATTTTGCTCCTCCACGATCCAGGTTGAGAGGGATTCTGATGGGAAAGCATATATCGGCACAGGAACGGCGACCTTCTCTGCCAAGGCGATCTTTTTGTTTTTGTACTCGCGAAGGGAACACAATGAGGTGCGGGGGTATGCGATCATTCCGGCAATGGTTACCTCACGTGGTTTCGCGGGTCTTTTGGGGGCATGCTTGTGCGGTTGCCAATTGATCCAGTATGGCAAGCCTCCGCAGGAAACCGAAGCCCAGCGGTTGAATCGCATGGCTTCCGAGGTCCAGGAGCAAGTCGAACAAACCCGGGGAATTCATTTTCTTCACCCACCCAAGGTCGAGCCAATTCCCGCTGCCCAGCGGTGCAAAGAATTGGATTCGGCGGCTCAAGCCGGTTGGGTGGCTCGATCGGGGATGGACCTGCAGGGCTCGGATCGGATCTGGCAAGCGGCGGGATTGCTTCGCGACGGGGACAGTTCCCTTCAGCAACGAAAGCACCTGGATTGCATCGCCTCGCGCTCCCTTTACCAAGTCCATTCCAAGCGGATTTTGGTCTTCCTCGATTCCATGGGGCAGCACGAAGAGCACGCCCTGGCCCATGAAATGGTTCATGCCCTGCAGGACGAACGACTGGATTTGAAACAGCTTTTTCATTCCACCAAGGAGCCCGACGAGATCCTGGGAATCTTGGGGGCTGTGGAAGGCGAAGCTGAATTCATCGCCACTAGGTCGATGGAGAAAGAGGGGTCAACGGTTGAATGCGGGGGAAGTAATTCAGGAGCCATGTGGAAATTGGACAAGGCAATTCGGAGCCTTCCCGATTTGTCCGAAATTCCCTCCTCGATCGCCTTGCCGGCCTACGTGCCCTATGTCTATGGGGAGCGTTTGGCCTGCCGATTGTACCAGCGGATGGGACTCGCAGGGTTGGATACCTTGCTTAGACGTCCTCCCAAGGGTTCTTGGCAATTGTCGCGGGTTGACGCCTATTTGCAAAACGTTCTGGTGCTGGATTGGGACACCTCCTGGGCCTTTCTGCCACCTCTTCCTCCCGGATGGAAAGCACTTGGCCAAGCGCGCGCCGGAGAGGCCAAGCTAGCAGGTCTTCCCTTGACCTGGGATCGCAAAGTGGCACGCAAGGCCCTGAAAGACGACGGTCTGGGTTGGAATGGCGATCGCCTCTGGGTCGCCTGCCACCCCCAAAAAGGGTGTGCGTTGTTCTGGAGGCTGGCTTTCGATGATGTTGACAAGGCCCGAGATTTCGCCAGGATGTGGTGGAGCTTGCGCTCGATCCGGTTGGGGGGCAAGATGCCCGTCTGGAAGGACAAACGCCTCATGATGACCTGGTCCGATCCGAAGGGGAAAACCTACCAGGTGCGGGTCGAGGGGTGTGAGGTGGGAATCGGCGAGGGGTTCGATCGGATGGCTACCCGTCGATTTTTGGAACGAACTCTCCAACGCCGAACTCGCAAATTGGATTGAACTTCAGGAGCTTTGGGATCACTTGATTCGAGGACCCTCAAATCCCTGGTCGCCATTTCGGGGGATGGGGGAATGGTAGTTTGCTGAAGGGAGGTGCTTTCGTGCCAGATCAATCCAATCTCGATTCCTCGATGAATTTGGTTTCGGTCGGAAATTTCCCGGACAACTTGTCGGCGGAATCAGTCCGGTCTTGTTTGGAGATGGATGGGGTGACCGCCTATGTGTTCGATGGGGAAATCTCTTCGATGCAGGGTTGGTACACCAATGCCTTTAGCGGGGTGAAGGTGATGGTGGCCAAATCCGACGAGGAACGGGCTGTGGCCATCCTGTCCTCCAGCCAATTGGTCGATCCCGATGGCGTGGTGTCGATGGACGAGGAAATCTCTCCAGAAGGCAGCCATTGCCGTTTCTGCCATTCGCAGCGATTGCGAACCCGAGAAACCTGGAATCTTCCCAAAAATTCCTTCCGACGCCTGATGACGAGGTTTCTGAACAAGACCATTATCACGACCTGCCAAACCTGTGGGAAGTCGGTGCGAGTATGATCGCTTGTCTGGGTTTGACCAATGCCTCTAGCCTAGACTACAAAGGGCCTTATGGAATTTGGGAGTCGCATTCCCAAATTCCATAAAGCCAAGATGGAAGGGGATCCCAGGGAGGATCCAGCGGCAATAATTCTCCTTCCTGGGCTTCTGTGACTGGGCAAACCGTTAGAGCAACGGCTTCTCCCGCCGCGCCTCGAACCAATCCAGGCGCTTCTTCAATTCCCGCTCGAACCCACGTTCCACAGGCTCCCAGAACACGGTGCCGCGCAGGGCTTCGGGAAGGTGGTCTTGGCCCGAATAGGCGTCGGGGCTGTCGTGGTCGTAACGGTACCCCGTTCCCACATTCCGGCGCCGGTCGAAGGCGGTCACGGCGTTTTGGAACATGAGGGGGACCGGGAGTTGTCCGGTGCGTTTGACCGATTCCAGCACGGCCGCCCAGCCGGTTTCGAGCTTGTTGCTCTTGGGGGCCAGCGCTAGGTACACGATGGCTTCGGCCAGGGCCAAGTTGCATTCAGGCAGGCCCAGGTGCTCGCAGGCGTCGCGAGCGGCGATCGTCAACGGAAGAGCGTGGGGATCGGCCAACCCGATGTCTTCGCTGGCCATGCGGATCATGCGCCGGGCGAGGTAGACCGGGTCTTCGCCCGCGTCGATCATGCGTGCCAGCCAATACAGCGCGGCCTGGGGGTCCGAACCGCGCACCGACTTGTGCAGGACCGCGATCATCTGGTAGCGTCCGTCGCCCGTGCGGTCGTAGGCGGGCGGGCGGCGGCCAGCGGCGCGCGCGACCGTTTCGGGGGTGAGTGTTGCGCCGGGCTCCAGCGAAGCCACTGTCCATTCCAAAAGGTTCAAGGCGGCACGCAAATCGCCATCAGCGGCCTGGGCCACAGCAGACAAAGCATCGTCGGTGCTCGTGGGAGTGTCGAGTTCTTCTCGAACTACATAGAGATCTTCCCGGCCGAGCCCTCGGACAGAATCTGTCAAGGCTTGACGCAACAGGCTGGACAGGTCTTCTGACGGCGGTGCTGAAAGTTGGAAGACCTGGCAGCGCGAGACCAAGGCGGGGTTCAGGGCATAGGACGGATTTTCGGTGGTCGCCCCCAACAGCCGGATATTCCCCGATTCCACCGCAGGAAGCAATGCGTCTTGCTGGCCCTTGTTGTAGCGGTGGATTTCGTCGATGAACAAACGCAGCGGTCCAAACCCACCGCGCACGCGCTTGGCGGCTTCTTCCAACACGCCGCGCAATTCCGGCAATCCGGAAGAGACCGCTGAAAGGGTGCGAAACGGAAGTTTGGTGTGGCGCTTGAGGAGGCCGGCCACGGTGGTCTTGCCGCAACCGGGGGGTCCCCACAGAATGGCCGACCCCAAGGCATCTTCTTCCACGCCGCGCCGAAGTGGGGCGCCTTCGCCAAACAAATGGGGGGATCCCGCGAGGCCTTCGAAGCGCGAGGGCCGCATCCGCTCGGCCAGCGGAATGTGCGCGGCCGGTGTTTTGTCCGACGATGTTTCGGGTTCGAAGAGGTTCATGAAGGTGTGGGGAAACCTAATTCCGTCCACGGTGGATGTTGGATTGACGGGGTTTGGTTTGCAGAGGTTGGCCACAAAACCCCGTTCTTCCCTAGTGCGGTCAGAAGGAGATTTAGGGCCGAACCTTATCAGGTGTTTTAGAGCGCGAGAGTCACATCAAATTGGACCGGCCCGAAACGGGAGTCATTCCTCGTGATGGCCCTAAGGTTGTCGTTGTCGTCCACCACCAAGTCGACAATTTTTTTACCGCTGAAGTAGGGAATACGGAGTTGGAGGGAGGCCCGGTCGTTGTGGTAGAAAATCCCCGGGTTGAGAACCAATGCATTCAGTTCATCATCCCAATAAGCGGACCGGAATGCGTCGACCTTGCTGATTTGGGCGACTATGGCGAGGTTGTCGGTGATCCCGTACATTCCCAAAACGTCGTAATTCGTGCGGGGAATCGAGGAACGGGTCCAGCCGCGACGGAAATTGTCCCAGTTCGATCGGATTGGGGTGAAGGGATCGGTCTGGAGTTCTGAATACATGCCAAATGTGTTGTAATACTCCGAACTCAGCAACAGACAGTGCATGGTGACCATCCCTTGCCCCGCTTTGGGAAGCTGGCCAATCTGGTATTCGAGGGGAGAAACCTGCGAAGGTCCCGTGGTCCGGCGAGGAATGTTGGAATAGGTGGCTGTCAGGTAGAAAGCCTTGGTGGTGAGATAGCTTGACCAGAGCAGATCGTATTCCATTCCGGCAGTCAAAACGTCGAGGATGCCGTACCTCGCATTGCCGTTAAGGGAGTAGAAATGACTGGATGTGGCGTTTTTGTCATCGCCAATGGACAGGGAGATCGAGTCTTCCAGATCGAATTGGCGCTGCGACAAATTCCGTCCCGAAATGCCGTTCCAGTTTCCCGCGACCTGCTGGGCGGTGGTTTGGTCGGGGCCGCCAAGGAATCCGCCATAGGCGCTCAGATCCCAATGTTTGAGTGAAAAATTTTCCAAGCTGGGGGTAGAAGTGACCGGGTAAAGAAAATGATTTGCCAAAACTCCAGCCCGGACCATGGACGAAACCCAATCG
>CAIKAA010000026.1 GCA_903825275.1 uncultured Fibrobacterota bacterium
AACTTTCCATCCAATCTGAGGACCAAATGAGCCAGACCAAAGTCGCCCTAATCACGGGAGTCACAGGGCAAGACGGATCTTATCTTGCCGAACTTCTCCTGGAGAAAGGCTATCAAGTTCATGGCCTGAAGCGCCGTTCCAGTTCGTTCAATACGGGTCGCATCGACGGCATTTATGGAAATCCCAACTTCAAAGCGCATTTCGGTGATTTGTCCGACAGCAGCAACCTGGTCCGGCTGGTCCAGGAAATCCAACCTGACGAGATCTACAATCTGGGCGCCATGAGCCACGTCGCCGTCTCCTTCGAAGAACCAGAATATTCCGCTGACGTCGATGGAATCGGGACCCTGCGGCTTCTGGAAGCCATCCGCACCTGTGGATTGGAAAAGAAGACCCGCTTCTACCAAGCCTCCACCTCGGAACTTTTTGGCCTGGTCCAAGAGATTCCCCAACGCGAAACCACCCCGTTCTACCCCCGCAGCCCGTATGCCTGCGCCAAGCTTTACGCTTATTGGATCACGATCAACTACCGAGAAGCCTACGGGATTTATGCCTGCAATGGGATCTTGTTCAACCACGAAAGCCCTCGCCGCGGCGAAACCTTCGTGACCCGCAAGATCACCCGTGGCATCGCTCGGATCAAGGAAGGTTTGGACAGCGTCTTGAAGCTGGGCAACATGGACAGCTTGCGCGACTGGGGTCACGCCAAGGACTATGTGGAAATGCAGTGGATGATGCTGCAACAAGACCATGCCGAAGATTTCGTGATCGCCACCGGCAAGCAGATTTCGGTTCGGGCCTTCGTGGAACTTTCCTGCAAGTACGCCGGGATCCAGATTCGCTGGGAAGGCAAGGATGTCGAGGAAAAGGGCATCGATGTCGCCACCGGCAAGGTGATCGTGGCCGTCGATCCGCGCTACTTCCGCCCCACCGAAGTCGAGACCCTTCTGGGCAGCCCCGAGAAAGCCAAGCAGAAGCTCGGCTGGGTTCCTAAGATCACAGTGGAAGAAATGGCCAAGGAAATGATCGAACACGATCTTTTGGAAGCTCGCCGCGAAAAGGCACTCAAGGCCATCGTCTGATGGACCAAAGTTTCCAGTTTGCCAAATCGTCCCACTTGGGACTTTAAGCCGGCTCGTCATCCATGCGCATCCGTCCTGAACAGCTTCGAGGCATCACCCAGTCGTTCCAAACCTGTTTTGGTGCGGGGGCGCGCCTTGTTCTGTTCGGCTCGCGCGTTGATGAAGCCCGTCATGGGGGCGACATCGATTTTTGTGTCGAAACCGACCCCCAGCCTTGGGATGCCTTGGTTCGGGCTAGGTGCCTGTTCTTGGCTGCTTTGTGGAAGGTCCTTGGTGAACGCAAGATCGACGTCGTTCTGCGACGCCGGGGTGATGCACCCAGGTTGATCGATCAAGAAGTGGACCGAACGGGGGTGGAACTTTGCCGCAATCCGTCCTAAGCACCGGCTTTGACGTTGCCCAACGGCACGCCCGCATTCTTGCCAGGGTATTGGTCTTGCTTGAGCCCGACCTTCCCTTGCGACCCGAGCAGCTGGAGCAGGAAGACGAAAACCTTCTGCTCAAACTCGACCAATTCCAGAGTCGATTCACCAAACTTCAGGATCATCTGGGTGCTCGGTTGTTTGCTGCTTTGTTGGAAGCTCTTGGAGAAGACGCTCACTCGATGTCGGCACTGGATCGAACCTACCGACTCGAGGCGCTCGGCTTTCTTCCCGATGCCGAAAAATGGATCGCTTGGCGAGCCATCCGAAACCAGCTATCTCACGACTACCCTGGTCAAACCGAGGAGTTGTGTGCAGGATTTCAGCTTGCCTTCGCAGCCGCAAAAGACCTCTTGGGTACCTGGCAACACCTTTTGCAAAAGGTGTTGCTCCACCCCATCCTCTCTCAAGCCCTATCCAAGGACAATGTCAACGCATGACTGAGAAATTCCAACAAAGCTGGGAATGCCAGAGGGCAGCTTCTCCTCTGAACACCACCAGCAAATCTTGGCAGGACGTGATCTGATGGAAAAGCACAGTCGCATTTTCGTCGCCGGACACAACGGACTCGTTGGAAGTGCGATTGTGCGCCGTTTGGAAGCGGATGGCTACTCGAACATCATCGTTCGCGGTCGCAAAGAGACCGACCTGGAAAACCAAGGGGCGGTTCTGAAACTCTTCTTGGAAGAGAAGCCGGATTACGTCTTCATGGCCGCCGCCCGAGTGGGCGGGATTTTGGCCAACAACTCGTACCCGGTCGACTTCATCCGTTCCAATTTGATGGTGCAAAACAACATCATCGACGCCAGCCATTATGCCGGTGTGCGCAAATTGCTGTTCCTGGGAAGCTCGTGCATCTACCCCAAGATGTGCCCGCAGCCCATCAAGGAAGAATATCTGCTCACCGGCGCGTTGGAACCCACCAACGAGTGGTACGCGATCGCCAAAATCGCCGGCATCAAGATGTGCCAAGCCTACCACCGCCAGCATGGGATGAATGCGATTTCGCTGATGCCCACCAATCTGTATGGACCGGGCGACAACTTCGATTTGAACGCGTCCCACGTTCTTCCCGCTTTGATCCGCAAGTTCCATGAAGCCAAGCTTTCGGGAGCCAAAGATGTGGTCATGTGGGGCACCGGCACTCCCATGCGCGAGTTTCTGCATGTGGATGACCTGGCTGATGCCTGCCTCCACTTGATGCTCACCTACAGCGATCCCGAAATTGTCAACATCGGAACCGGTGAAGACGTCACGATCCGCCAACTCGCCGAAATGGTGAAGGAGGCGGTGGGTTTTGAAGGCGAGATCGTGCAAGATCTGACCAAGCCCGATGGAACGCCAAGGAAGCTGCTGGACGTGAGCAAGTTGCACGGACTGGGCTGGAAGCATCGGGTCGAGCTGGCCGATGGGGTGAAGAGCACTTATAAGTGGTTTTTGGAAAACATGGAAGGGATCAGGAAATGAGTTCAACCCCAGTTCGTCAAGGGAAACCATTTGTGGTTTTCGGAGCACCCCTGATTGAGGAAGAAGAAATTCAGGAAGTCACCCATTGCCTAAGAAGTGGCTGGCTTGGTACCGGACCGAAGGTCCAAGCGTTTGAAAAAGCCTTGGCAGCCTACAAAGAAGTTCCTTACGCAATGGCGCTCAATTCTTGCACCGCGGCATTGCATCTTGCAATTCTTGCAGCTGGAATTGGCAAAGGGGATGAGGTCATCACGACACCGATGACGTTTTGTGCAACGGTCAATGCGATTCTCCACGCCGGGGCAACACCGGTATTGGTCGACATCGACCCCAAAACCCTGAATATGGATCCCACCAAGGTAGAGGAGAAAATCACCTCCAAGACCAAGGCCATCCTTCCCGTCCATTTCGCGGGACGCTCCTGCGACATGGATGCCTTGACAGAAATTGCCAAGAAACACGGGCTCAAGCTGATTGAAGATTGCGCCCATGCCATCGAGACCGAATACAAAGGTCGCAAGGCAGGAACGTTCGGGGATCTGGGATGTTTTTCGTTCTATGTGACGAAAAACATCGTGACGGGAGAAGGCGGGATGGTCATTTCTTCGAACGAAGAAATGGCGTCCAGGATCAAGATCCTTGGCCTTCACGGCATGAGCAAGGATGCCTGGAAACGTTTTTCCGACGAGGGCTTCAAGCATTACCAGGTCGTGGAAGCGGGCTTCAAATACAACATGATGGACCTTCAAGCCGCGATCGGGATTCATCAATTGGCGAAAGTCGAGCGGTTTTGGGAGCGTCGGAAACAAATCTGGAATCAGTACCAGAATGCTTTTGCCAAGCTTCCCATCGATTTGCCCTCTGGGGACGAACCGAACACTCGCCACGCCTACCATCTCTACACCATCCAGGTCGAAAAAGATCGGGCAGGAATTTCCCGGGATGCGTTCTTGGATCACATGACCGCCCAAGGAATTGGGGTCGGGGTCCATTACCTGGCCTTGACCGAACACCCTTTCTACCAAAACACCTTGGGCTGGACTCCGGAGCACACTCCCCACGCGACTCGAATTGGCCGTTCCACCGTCAGCCTTCCCATCTCTCCCAAATTGTCGGATGAAGATGTGGAAGATGTGATTCAGGCGGTTTATCGCGGGTTTCAAATCTAGCGATGAGAATCCTGCGGAGGATCGTTCGATCTTTGCTTCGAAAGGCTCTTGAAGTCGCGTTCGATGTCCCTTTCGAGGACATCAAACGACCAAGGATGATCTACGATGGATGGCTCAATTCGGATGGAACCGTTTTGCCGGATACGAGGCTTTCAGATACGACAATTCTTTATCATCGAGAACGCATTCGGATTGCGAACAATGTATTTGTTTGGCACAACACGATTCTCGATGGAACTTCAGGAATTGAAATTGGTGAAGGAACTCAAATTGGTGCCAACGTGGGGATTTTCACCCATAGTTCCCACATTGCGATACGCCTTTACGGGCGTCATTATGGAGAGGTTCCTGAAGAATTGAAGCAATCCTATGAAGCCAAGCCTGTCCATATTGGCCGATTTGTTTTCATTGCCACCGGTTCGACCATTCTCCCGGGTGTTTCCATTGGGGACGGAGCCGTAATCGGTGCTGGCGCTTTGGTCTCTTTCAATGTTCCACCATTTGGCGTTGTTACAGGAAACCCCGGCTCGATTGCTGGTGACGCACGCAGTCTTGATAAGGCGGCTCTGCGCAAAATCAAGAACCAGACGATTGATGGCTGGTATCGTGAGTGGCAAGATCAATTTGACCCAATTCAGTGACCCGCAACATTTTGGAAGCAAAAAAGTGAGCAACCATGAGTAGTCTCCGGGATGCAGCTCTCAATGGCGTTCGCTGGAACGCCCTTGCAACGGCGGCGACCACTTTGCTCGGAATTCTTTCCATGTACGTTTTGGGCAAGGCTCTTCCTCCCAGCGATTTCGGGCTGGTTGGACTTGCCATGGTGGTGGCTGGATTTTTGCAGGTTTTCCAAGACATGGGATTCTCTGCCGTGGTGATCCAGCGCAAGGATCTGACTCACCGTCAATTGAGTTCTTTGTATTGGCTGAATTTGGGGTGTGGAATGGCCATTGGCCTGTTTCTCTGGTTGGCAGGGGGAATCATTGCATCCTTTTTTCACATGCCGCAGATTCGCCATTTGTTGCCTGCGATTGGAATAAACTTTTTTGTGCTTTCCTTGGGCTTGCAATACTATTGGTTAGCCGAAAAAGAATTGCGGTTCCATACTCTTTCCAAAATTGACACCCTATCTGTATTGATGGGGACTCTAACGTCGATTGTTACCGCCCTCCACGGGTATGGCACATGGTCCATCATTCTCGGAACCAACGTACAGGCTTTATTCCGGACAGCATCGTTAGTCATGATCGGTTTCCCAAAATGGAAGCCCGCTTGGAGATTCTCCCTTCAGGATCTCAAAGGGCTTCTCTCGTTCGGAATGTTTCAAATGTCGGAAAGATTCCTGAATTATTTCAACAGTCGGGTCGACCAGATTCTATTGGGCAAGTTTTTGGGCGCTGGAGATCTTGGTTTTTATAATTTTTCCTTCAACATTGCCTCTCAAATTTCAAATCGTTTAAATCCGGTCTTGGTTCGTGTCGCGTTCCCGGTCCTTTCTACCATTCAAGACGATAAAAACCGTCAGCGCTCTGTTTACATGAGAATGGTTCATGCTGTAAGTCTTTTCAATGCGCCACTTCATCTGGGTGCAATGGCTCTTTACCCCATGCTCATGCAACGTCT
>CAIKAA010000027.1 GCA_903825275.1 uncultured Fibrobacterota bacterium
CAGCTTGACGGAAACTGACTTGAGGCAATTGTACCGAATCGGGAATCAGTTTTTGCAAGAAGACTTGGAAAGAATCGATCGGCGCTCGCACGGCGGTATCGGCGAGGGAAACCGGAGCCGGGGCCCCCGATAACGTCAACACCAGCAGCAAGGCGTTCAAGTGGAGGTCTCTTGCAAAACTTCCGACAAGCTCGTGATCCCGCGAGCAGCTTTGCGGAGCCCTTCTTCGCGCAAGGTGATCATGCCCTGCCCAATGGCCACTTCGCGAATTTTGTTGGCGTCTGCACGGTCCACGATCATCTCGCGGATCTCCTCGGAAATCTTCATGAACTCAAAAATACCTACACGTCCTTTGAATCCGGTGTTTCCACAATGCGAGCAACCTGTGCCGCGAAGCCAATTCCCAGCCTTACCTTGTGCGCCCAGTGACTTGAGCAAAAAGGCGCTTTGAGGGTCGGGCTTGGAGCAATGGAGGCAAACCTTGCGCACCAACCGCTGGGCCACAATCAAATTCGTGGCCGAAGCGATCAGAAACGGCTCGACACCCATGTCCAGCAAACGAGCCACGCTGGATGGAGCATCGTTGGTGTGCAGGGTAGACAGCACCAAATGTCCCGTTAGGGCGGCGCGGATGGCAATTTCAGCAGTCTCCAGATCGCGCACTTCGCCCAACATGATCACATTGGGATCTTGGCGTAAAATCGACCGCAAAGCCGCAGCAAACGTGAGCCCAATCTCCGACTTCACCGCCGTTTGGGTGATCCCTTCCAACCGATACTCCACCGGATCTTCTACGGTGGTGATGTTGACCGAGGGAGACCGGATTTTTTTCAAAACCGAATAGAGCGTGGTGCTTTTGCCCGCCCCAGTCGGCCCGGTGATCAAGATCATTCCCCAAGGCATGCTGAACACCTGCTGGAACAACTCCAGCTCGGGAGCCTCGATCCCAATCCGCTCCAGATCCAAATCAAACGAAGCTTGGTCCAAAATCCGCAACACGATTTTCTCGCCGTGCTCCGAAGGCAAGGTGGACACCCGCACATCGATGGGCCGCCCCGCATGGGCAAAGCGAATCCGCCCATCCTGAGGCCGCCTCTTCTCGGCAATGTCCAAATTGGCCATCACCTTCAAGCGCGACAACACTTCGGCCTTGATGGCCAATGGCACTTCACAAACCGGCTTGAGTGCCCCGTCCAACCGAAATCGCACTTGGATGCCCGTGGACGTTGGCTCAAAATGGAGGTCGGAAACACCTCCCTCGACAGCTCTCTCAAAGAGGCTTTGGACAAGACTGGACGGGCTGGACATCTCATTCACATCGATGGAGATCGAATCGAAACTTGCGAAAAAATGATTCTTTTCCCGGTTAAACACTTTTCAATTCTTTGCTTTCGAGAATTTTATAACAAGAGGTCAAAAAAGTACTACCAGCCGTCAAAAAAACCTTGCAATTCTCGACAAACTTCGCTGTTAACGAGGATTGAGAACAACCAGTCAGCAAGGGGAATATACGCTTATAAATCACCTTATATTAGCTCCACATTTTATTGTTGGTAAATAGTTGCAGTATCTTTTACCGTATCATTAGGGATATCCATATGGTATCGAACAGCAACCAATGCGATCTTAACTACATTACAACATGGAAAAAGTCCTGATGGAAAGCGAAGTTGATCAGGGAAATCTGGCGTCAAATTGAGTCCTTTCCAATCAACAAGATTTGTATTCCTAGGGATAACTCGCCCCTGAATTTCAGCATCTACCGATGCTCTTGCGGATAATACACGAAAAGTTAGCCCACAATTCCCTTCCGAAGCAGGGCGAAACCCTTCACAAACAACCCTTTCCATCAAATTGGATGATCTCTTCCTTGAATACGTGATTACAAAATCATTTGATGACAAAATGGTGTCGTAGTTCCCGCAAATACCTTCTGGTTGGGACTTTGAATTGACAACCACAATGTAATCGTCCTGAACGCAGCTCGAAGGTAAATCACGGTCGCTGACAAACCAACAACCCGTGAAGCCCGTAAATATTGCCAGCAGGCATATCTTGCTAGTAAAAGATTGGCGCATCCCACGTTGGCTCGTTAGGGAGTGGCGTATATCCTGGAGGAGTGTACTGTCCGCCTTTGAGCACTGCCTCAATTTCCAAAACATTGATCGCCCCCCCTTTACTGCCTTCACCATACCTTGAAATCGCTAGTCGGACATCCGTTTCACTAAATCCAAACATTGCAGGAGCGTTATCCTTAGTATACTCCTCACCAGTCTTGATAGCCTGTCCCACGAGTCCGTAATCAATTTGCTGACGCACATGTTGAAATTCATGTCGATAAGTCCGCTTCTTGTTATCTGGATCTTCATTGTAGTAACTATGATAGAAGGTAATATTCCCTCCCATTTCATCGGCAATGGTGGATCCTTTGTCTCTGGAAGACTGCCCCCAAGCTATTGCCCGATAACCGTCTCCATCCTCTTGGCTTCCATAATACTTATAGGACTGCGAGCCGAAACCTTTGTTTGTCGCGTATTCCATTCCCATGAATGACGTAGCCGTTGAATTAATACCGCTTTGCCCAAACGCACTGAATGCCCCCCCAAGATCGCCATCCATCAATGAATGGGCTGCATTATTTAAATCGTTGTAATCGCTAACAAACGGAGACCATACCGAAACAGCAAAGGCTTTTCCGAAATCATCCATTCGACGATCAGCACGATGAAGATCCCCATCGGCCACAGCCATATAACCAGCCGTCGCAAGGTTTCCAACCTCGCTCGCAACTCCCCAGACTGCACCTGCGGCACCTGTTGCAACTGCAGTATAATCTGCAACCGTTTCAGAAACGAATTCGCCACCGAAAGTTTCCAGCCCATCCAAGAAGGAGTCTTCGTGAATGGCTGCATTTAATGCACTTCCCGCATTGATGACAACCTCCACAGGTGCACAAATAATTTTCAAAAGTGACCATCCCCATTTGCCATTCGGATCAATTGAATTCAAGAAATCCGGCCCATAAGCATACGGATTCATGAATTGACCTTCAGGATCAGGGGAAATCCACACTCCCAATTGAGGGTCATACCAACGAGCACCGAAGTAGTAGAGCCCAACCCCGCTGAAGTACTCTTTGCCCGTGTACTTGTTGGTCACCAAGGGATCATCGCCTAGCAAGGTACGCAAGTCACCCATCCCCTGAAAGTCAAAGGCCGCAACGACCGATCCGTCTTCTCGGACCACTTCTGTTACGGAACCTAGATGATTTTTGAGATAGAACTGCTGCTCACCGGTTGCCAATCGACGACCAATCACGGATGTCAAACCCATCAAGTTGATGATCTTGGTGCTGGAAGTCCTCGTGTTGGTATTGGGGTCCCACACTTCCAAAAGTTCCTTATGCGCCACTCCACCTAAACGGACATAGAAATGCTTGGCCTTTGTATACAGTCCATAATTCACGCTGCGAGTGATGGCCGCCTCCATCAATCCATCTGCATCGTAGATGAAATAATTGAAATTTCCCATGATGCTACAATTGGTGTAACCTAGGCCCATCTGGATTACATTGCCTTCGGCATCATAAACTTGGCAATGCGGGTTTCCCGACGACTTGTCGACGGTCATCTGCCCATCTTGGTTGTAGACAAAGGAATTCGGCATGCTCGCATCGCGCTCGCAGGAAGGATTCAAACAACCACCGATGTTGTCGAGCTTATTGGTCCCATCTAGGTAATTGTATTTCGAAGTGGGGTAATAGCTTGTGCTTCCTTCAATATTCGACGTCAAGCGATCATTTGCATCGTATGTCCACCCATGGGTCAGATTTGGAATCGGATCGTAATTAGGAGCCGACGCGACACCAGATGGATCGAAGCTGGCATTCTCGCGGTTGACAAAGCCGCTTTGGTTTGTTTGGCGCCCAGCGGCGTCGTAATAATTTTTCGCCACCTTTAGGGGTTCGGATCCGGCAGGACGCCCGGGAGCTTGGTGGAACACATTTTGACCTGTGAATTGTTCCACACTCAAAGTGATCTGACCGTTATAGCGAACTGGTGGGGCTCCAACTCCGCTCAATAGCGGTGCCGATTCATACGATAGACTTTCGATGTAATTGCGTGAGGTCGTGGCAGTCCCGGCGTTGATTTTCGCCACTTGTTTCTGCAAGGAATAGGCAAACTGGACCGCCAGTGTTTTGGTTCCCAGATTCACCATACTTATGTGCCCCAAGGCATCATAGCTGTATTTTGCCAGGAGCGTGGTGCGGTTCGAGATCGTGGCCAGGCGGCCGTGGTCATCAAAGGTGTACTTGTACCACTGGTCGGTCGATCGAGAGGCATCGGAGGCCAACGTCTGGTCCATGTTCTTGTCAATCAAGATCTCCGAGACCCGTCCCGCAGAGTCGTAGCGATACTCCTCACTCTGACGCCGATCAGCTAGGTCAGTGACCGCTCCCAAATATTTACCCACCACTTTTTGACGCCCCAAGGTGTCGTATCCATAAACATCCACGACAAGTTTTCCGGCTTCGTCCAAATCGCCCCCTTGGTAACCCGGGTTGCGATGGTACTTAGCCACCAATCGACCCCATCCATTGCGTCCTCCAAAAGTGGTGGTACCCACCACAGTCGCTAGCGGCACATTCGGCAATCTTGCGGACCATTTGGCAACATTCAATTCGTCGAAGATCCAACCCTTGCGTTCCACGGGCTTGTCGGACCCAGCATAGGTCGGGGAAATATTGGGATAGGCGGTGTCTTCGGCATTTGCTTGGGTCAAAGCGGCATTGGACAACTCGCCTTCGGAAATCAAGCGCCCAAACACATCGTAGCGAAAATAGGTGTACTTGTTGGTGGCCGCTTGGCTGGATCGCTGACGAAACCGAAGGTGCCCGGCCAGATCGTACCAATACCGCACCACCCCTTGGTCGGGGCTGCTGCTGGCAATCACGCGCCCCGCCTGATCGTAACTGGTGACTTGAGATAGGCTACCCAAAGCCACGGTCCCCGTAGCCAAATATTCCGTGTAATTGAGGGGCGTAATGGATCGCTTCAATTTGCCATTCGGATAATATTCGTACAGCGTGAAGGCCCATTTATTGGTACCCGTCGCCTTCAATTGCTTGGCCGATTGAACCATCTGCCCAAGAGAATTTGTCCAGGAGAGCGAGTAAAATCCATCTCGGTCGCGAGCCCAATTGTAAACGTACTTCGCTTCTCCAGTCGCCGCTGGAGGGGCCTGAAGGTCCACATACAACTGCGGTTCCCCTTGGGGCAGTGCTCCCACAAGCGACCAACCACGTAGATCGGTGTGTCCCGTGGGAAGGGCGTAGGCATCCCCAGGAACAGTCATTTCGCTGGACGAGTTGGTTGCATTCGGATAGCGCACCCTGGAATAGGGGGTGGTCCCTCCGCCCCGGGTAGAATAAAATGTTTTAGCCGCACTAGCTGGATCAGCAATCCGGTTGAATAGAAAGGGGCCGGTTGCCGGAAAAGGAAGAAAGCTGGTTTCCGGACGCCAAAAGGCGTCGTAACCCACAGATTGTACCAGATAAGTGGTATCCTTGCCGGTTTTTGCAATCGATTGGAATGTCACCCCGGTAGGATCTGCAATGGTAACCCCTTCCACCAAATTGTCCCGAACCAAGGCCATGCTAGTGGCATCGCCTTCGGCCATCAAAATCCCATCAAACTGCAAGGTCACCGCCGCGGGGCGTGGCCCACTCGCCAAGGTCAAGACGGCCAACACTTCGTCGGCTTGAACAGGAAGGGTCCATTTGTATTCGGTCCAGGTCGCACCCGGAGAGCCGTAGGCCGTGCCCGTTTGGGTTGACAGCACCGATGTCGGAGTGTTCGGCCGGTAAAAGCTTACCCGAGGAAGGATCGTTGCCCCACCTGCCGAACCGTTGTACATCAAAGACAGGGTATAGTTCTGGCCAGGCTTCAGTCGGATGGGCTGAGAAACCAAGCCGTCGACCATTGCTGTTGTGCCAGTCCCCACCAAGCTCGCCACGTATTTTCCCGACCAAGCCGTTGCGCTTGCGAACCGAGCATTTGCGCCCGTACCCGCACTCCAAAATTGGGCATCATTTTCAAAGCTCCAGTTGGGAATCAAGCTGCCCCCCGGCATGCTCCAACCCGTCTGGCGCACCACCCCAGCTGTGCCCGGAGTGGTAGCAATGGTGGAATTTGTGCTTTGGGCAGGAAGATTTCCAAGGTCTGCAGCCGACAATTGGGCTTGGGCCAACTGGGATCCGGCCAGGGCAATGACGGCGACTTTTGTCAACATGTTCATGTCAGTTCTCCCCTGCTGGAATCACGCTGGATTCGCTGGAGATGCGTCCTCGATGGTCTCGAACCGATTGGACCCGGCCTCGCGCATCATATTCCGTGGTGGCAGTGATGCCATCCTTAGTCGTCGCGCTCACGGCGCGCCCTCGGGCGTCGTACCCGGTAATTACAGCTCCAGCGCTGACCGGAGAGATCAAGAGATCATCGACCCAAATGGTGTTCCCACCGGACAAATTCATTGTCCCAAAAAACACTCTGGTTTTCTTTGTCCCACCTATAGCAGGATTTATCACATCCGTAACTGCGGATTTCGGAATGCGAACGCGCCAGAACTGCCATCGATTCGCCTTGAATCCGGCGGCAGCAGTTGCTGCATTATCAGGCAATGCGTCGTAGGAGTTGATGATGGTTGTCCCATTCCACTTCTGCAAGCTGATGTGAGGCATCGCTCCGGTGGAATAGACCCATGCCGACACCTCGACTCCGTTGGCCAAATCTGGGCTTTCCGTCAAGTAGAGGTTTCTGGTAGGACCATAGGAATCGGTCACCTTAAAGCTGTACTGCCCGGAATGGCTGAGCGTCTTATCAAAGGTCACTTTGGTTGGATCAATTTCCCAACGCGGCCCGGTTGGCGAAACCGTTCCGTTCTCGTAATTGTTGTTCAATCCAACCACACCATCTTCCGCCGAGATGCCTGCGCAATTGGCTAGGCTAGAGCCAGAGAATGCAATCGTTGGCAACACCATGTTCCCTTCGTAAACCGTCACCTTTGATTGGGGTGAATTTGTCCCCATCTGGGTGGTTGCCTCGAGAACACTGCCCGAAACGGCGCGATTTACATTGATATTGGAGACATCACTCCAACCTTCCGCAAGACTTTTTGGTGCAGCGACTTGGCCTGTGGTAAATTTGGTCGCATCCACATTCATGGTGCCTAGACCCCATACGCGCTGTTTGATCAGATCAATGTTGTTTGATGCGAAGGTATTTTCGGACGCCGATTGCAAGAGACATTTACCCGCGAGACAGTCGGTTTGCATTTGTTTATAAGCATTCCCATTGGCCAGAAGGTTGTTCACGTCCAGCGTATTTTTATACAGGGCGCGATATTCTAGCAAAGGCATTCCCGCTGGATTGAAATTCCAAGCCATCACGGCGTGACGGAATTGAACGCCTTCTCCATAATCACTGGTTATTCCACCAATCTTCAATGCACTGGAAACCGGTTTGCCAGAAATTCCATCGAACAGACCGGACTCTTTAGTTTTTGTCAAGGTTGCTCCCCCCTTGATTGTCTGTTCCGTGGTCCGGAAGGCCGAGAAAACGGTCGTCTCACTGTGTGTGGTCCCATTCCACACGTCATTCCTGTATTCAGGAACAGCGACTGTTTGGGTACCATCGGGTCCGATACTTGTGGATTTACTCAAGTATCCTGTGGCTTCCTTGAGTGAGGGATGAACATATTGAGACATGGTTTTTGCAGCTTGAAACGTCCAATATTCATTGGTTAGTTGGTCAAGGGATGCACCCCCTGAATTAGGGTGCGTTATTGTAGAATAAATGGCAACAGGTGACAGAAAGGTTCCATCATAAATCGCCGAATTGGATCCATAATAAAATTGACTGGTCTGAGCAACGCCTTGCTTTGAGGTGGTGCCCGGCCGTAAGGAAGATGTCGTAATGGAAGTGACCACATTTAATTCATTGGAACCAAAGGGTAAGATCCCCTTTGATGGACCGGAGAGTGTCATTGGATAGAAATAGGGCCGCCTAAGATTATCCGTTAGAACCCACCCTCCATCCGATAAGGAAAGCCGCGAAGAATAAAACACGCCATCTACGCTAGATCGAGAGGCGACCGACCCAGTTAATTGAGTCCAAGTTGCTGGTCCACCGATTCCAAGATTGGGAGCACTGCGATCATTTGAAATAGGGACTAAATAGTAGTGCTCGTCTAAACTTCCTACCATATCCTTTTTAGCAATTCCATAATAATTCGAAGCGGTTTTACCGATCAGCCATTTCTCATCCGGACCGATTTGTAAATCGAATAAGCCATAGGGCGCATTCATCGGGTCCACAAGCGCACTCGACACATCTACGCCATCCCGGAACAAGAACGAATAATACCGATTATTCGCAACGGGATCATACATTGGGTAAGGCCAGTCGGAGGTAAAATTCATTTGGATGGCCGTCAGGGATTGGCTTGCTGTTACGGATGGATTTGAATAGGAGCCAGCGGGCCAAGCCCCATTTGCGCCACCGGGGAGGGTGGCCGACATATTTTTTGCCGTCACGGTTCCTCCGATTTTCGGAAAGGCTACCCGTCCGACGGAAACCATGCCGGCGGGATCGTTCGAGCTTTCCGAGATAAACCCATTGGGCGCAGGAAAAGCTTTTTCGCTGGATGGATTTCCAGTCATTGCGAAAGGCTCGCTATAGGCCCAATTGTTGCCATTCCATCGCCAAAAGCTTAGGCGTAAAACCCCATTGGTGGGAGCGTAATCTGCAGCGATCCAATTATCGCCACTCCAAAAAGCCTTGATCTTTCCGGCCCAAGCGGCGTCCCATGGATGAATTTCCACATTGTTGACCAGTGGCCCGCGAATGCGGTAGGAAATGTTCTCAAAAGAGGTTCGGTTTTTCCGGAACACGGCGAAGGCGCCGTCATTCGAGTGAATGTTGATGAATTCGCCTGATATCTGCACCGATGGATATCCATTGGCATTGCTAAAGGCAATGCATCCATTTCCCGTGGAAACACCCGTCCCTGCTGGGTAGGCAACACTCCCTGCACCAGATAATGAAGCGTCGCAGGTCGTGGCCGAACGATTCAAACTCTTCCAGATTCCTTCCCAATCGCTAACCAACGGAACGTATTCCACGATCGAATTCGGACGTTGAAGTCCAACGATCATCCAGTCCTCCGAAACATTCACTTTCTTCACCGGCAAGTTGGCATGGTAAGGGTCATTCGCAAACGGATTGACTTCGGTAAACGAGGTTCCGTTCCACTTAAAAATGGTCAACCGATCAAAAGTTGTTGCCCCAGATTTCCCCTGACCCCACGTGGCAGCAAAGTAATTAGAAGACGGATAGATTTGGGTGGGAGGGCATTTACCCAGAGCTTTCCAAAATTCCCGATCCAAAACCTTTTTGAATGAAGGTCCCACTTTCTGGTACACCCTGAAATCAATTCCATCGGCAGCGGGACAAACTGTCGCCCCATTTTCCGTAACCGGCCACTTTCCCCTCTCCATGTCATAACAAAATTCCCCTGCACAGAAAGAAGAATTTTGACCAGTAAATGAGCCGGTATAGGCATTGTCCTCCTGATCCACCTGGAGAGTCCTTCCCAACGATGCCACTCCAATGGTCGTTTGGGTCCGGGTGGGACTGGTGATGGTCTTCATCCATCCCGTGGCGTCGTCATAACTAAACCACCACTGCTCTTTTTCTGGGGCCAATCCTTGGTAAGTTGGCAAGGCACCCGCTAGATAACGGCGGGCAATGGTTTCGGTTTGGACAACCGGGCGTTTGACGATGTATTGGAGTTGGTAGTTGAATACATCCTGCCCTCCTTGATTGAAGATCACTTTGTTTAAGTAACGCGAGTCCACAAAGATACGGGCATCTGGGAATAGATTCGCTGCCACGCCAGTTGCAAAGACCTCGTCGGCGCCTTTCAATTGCCAATCGAGCGTCGCTTTTTCCAAGACCTGTTCAGTACCCGTGAATTGCGCCAAATCGTTTACCACAGTGAAAAAGGGAGAGCTGGACCAGATGGAGGCAATTTGCGATTCTACATCGTACGCGAGAGACTTGGATTTCACTTTGTTCCATGCAAAACGCAAGATTCCGCGATTTTGGGGGGCGCGGATTTCCGAGATATCCCAGCGGTAGGCAAATCCAGCATAGGTATTGGCATCGGCACCCTGCCAGAACGACCCCAAAACATGATCGCCCACACAGAGTTGTTTTCGGATTGCGTCATCACGACCGCCTAAGACCAATGTTGTGCCATCCGGAAACGTAATCTTCCAACCTAGGAAATTCAGCACATTCGACCCTTGTAGGGCCTTAATCATCACGGTGGGATTGGAATTCAAAGTGAAATTGGAACCGTCCCAAGTGGTAAGCTTTCCGCTTCCATAGGGCCCGAGGTTGGCCACAAATTCATCGTCGCTGTAATCCGTTGTCCCCTTGTGATTGGTGACAATGAATGGCAATTGGAAACTCCATCCATAACCAACGCCACTGGTTGGATTCATTTGGACACTCTGATTCAATGCCGTTGGAGGGGGGGTGAAATAATTCAAGCCTAGAGACCAAGACAATCCTCCCGTTCCGTTGACCACACCCAATGGGAGCGAATACGAAAAACGACCGGTTTCCGTATTGACCCCTTCGACCCAATTTCCAGTACCGGCTTGGACCGATGTCGGTGTATAGGGGCCAGGAACCGCGAATTGGACGGGGGGATAAGCCGCCAACCCATTCTCCACGACACCATTCACCACATTCGTCCATGTGTTCGAAATGGTGCTAAAGGTGGGCTTTACCGATTGGTAAGCATTTCCAATTGCACCTCCAATGGATTTCCCAAGAGAACCTAACCAACTGGATACCGTAGATTTGGGAGTCACGGGAGCTGGGCCACTGGATGAGGTGAGGCTCACCGTCCGTCCCGAAGCCGGATCTAATGCCCCGGTTCCCGGAATATCCGTCACCGTAACTGCAGCATCGAAGGGGCCTGGGGTGGCGGCTTCCATCAAACTCACATCATCCAGAACCCAATTCACGGCGGCAAGACCGCTATTGAATTCGACCCGAGCTGCGTTGTCCGTAGCTGAACTCATGGTGAAGGTCTTGGTGAACAATTGCATCGTCGTCGTCAATGCCACATTGAAATTCCCGACGTAACTCACATACGGCGTACCGCTTTGACCAATATTGACCTCCAAATTGCGAGCCGCCGCCGCCCTTGCTTTGAAGGAAAGTGTGTAGCTCTTGCCTTGTTGCAACAACAAGGCCCCCTGGGTGAGTTGAACATGCCAAGGTTGTGTCCCCGCCTTGGTGATGGTGTTCACATACTCGCCATTCACCACCTGGCCGGTCGATGCAGCACCTCCGTAGACCCCAAGGCTCCAGGAAGCGACACCACTGCTAAATCCGCCATTGATCATCATTTCGGTTCCGGCGGCAAATGTCGGGGAACCAATCATCATCAAACTTAGCGCCCCCAAAATTGACAAGATTTGGAAGTTGATTTTTGGCATGGCAAATCACCTCATAGCCGACCCCGTAAGACAGGGTCAGTTTCTGTGTGCAATGGAGATGGTCAGAATTATTGAGCTATGAAAATTAGTTGAGAGGCATTTTTTCAGAAGGGAGTCAAGGGAAAATTTTAAAATCTATGGATCCCGCTGGGATACAAGAAATTCTCAAAAATTTTGAATTTTATTGCCAGTTTTTAATTTTTGAATTATTGCAAGCCCAAGCTTGAACCACTCCTCTCAGGTCCAAACCAGTGACGAAACCTAACGATCCTCTTTCCACGACCCCTTCGTTCACCCCCCCAAGCGATCATGAAACACATTTTCCCTCCCGAAGGCACCATGGCCATCGCTCGAAATCTCAACCCCGAGCTGGGCGGTCTCCAGAAAGAATCTGCCTTGCGATCCCTCCACATTTTGCTCGAGTATGGCTGAAAGGTGGCGACCTTTTGCTCAAGGATACTTTGATCGAAACGATACACCCCAACTTGAAGGGAGACACCATGACCATCGCAGATGCCCTACGGCTTGAGGGTAGAGCTAAAGGCAAGGCCGAGGGAATTGATGAAGGCATTAGCATCTCCAAACTGGAAGACGCCCGCAAGATGCTGGAACACGGCATAGCCTGGACCGTTGTCACCGACATCACCAGAATCAAACCCGAAGACCTTGCCTAACCTCCTTACTTTCCGCAGTCCTTCGCCCCGCCCCCATCCCGCGCCAGCGGTGATGGGCGTCCCACCGTCAGACCATAGCGCCGTATAACTCCGCCCTGACCGATAGATGGCGGATCCAATCACCACGAACTCGCATAGCCTCCCCAATCATCCCCCCCACAAAGTCCCATCCTTCGCTGTCCCCACCCCTGGTCCTCCGCCCCCATCCCGCGCCAGCGGTGATGGCCGCTGACAGGCCGCCCTTGCCTCTCCACCTCTCCCTCGCGCATTTTCGCCCCCATCCCGCGCAGCGGTGATGGCGTCCCTCCGTCAGACTATAACGCCGTAAAACTCCGCCCTGACGGCCAAATGGCGGATGCAGACGCAGCGAACGGGGGAGGCCTGCCCCGAAGGCGTACGCGGCGGTACGTCGAGGGGCAGGACGGGGCCCCGTGAGCAAGTATGCGCCGCCAGATGGCCGTCAGGAGCCGCCGCCGACGATGCGGCGGGACTGTTCTAGCAACTCGTTCAGCAGCTGCTGGGCTTGGGCGAAGGTATGGCTCAGTTTGAGCGCCCTCTGGCAAGACAGGATGGCGTCCTCTACCTCGTTGCGATCAGAAAGGACCAGGGCCAACCCAAAATGGGCATGGGCGCTGTTGGCCTTGAAGCCCAGAACTTCCCGGAATTCCGCTTCGGCTTCGTCCAAACGCCCCATGCGTCGCCAGGCCAAGGCCAAATTGATGCGGGCGCGCGCATTGCGCGGGTCGGCGGATCTCGCCTTGACAAAATCGGCCACGGCATCCGAGTGGTGTTCCAGGCTTTCACAGGCCATGCCCCGGTGATTCAAGACCACCGATAGCGTGAAGTTGTCCAGCTGCAGCTCCAAAAGGTCGGTGTAGATTCGCACCGCATCGTCCATTTCACCGGCGATCTGGGCGTTCAACCCCTTTTTCAACAGCTTCTCGATGTCTGCTTGAGACGTGCGACGCGACCTCGATATTTCTTGACCTGGCGCGACAAAATGCGGGTGCTCCGACGTGGCGTGTTCAAAGTGGTTATCGCGCGCCCTGGCGAGATCCGAAATGTTCGTCTTCTGATAATCCCGGATTTCCTGGAAGATGGTGTCGGACAAAACCAAATTCGCATTGAGGGCCGCCAATTTCCGGCGGATCTGCTGGTTCAAGGGGTGAGCGCCGACCTTGTAGATCAGCTCGTGCTCGACTTCCGCCCAGGCATCCTGCAAAATCGTGCGCACTTGGATTTCCACCCGAAACTCGGCCAAAGCGGGATATTCGCGCTGGAGTTGGTAAGGAAGATTCACCAAAAGATGGGTGCTCGAATACCCAAACTCGGCAAAGGAGCGGCCTTCGCCTTTCTGCTCCAGCTCCTGGATTTCAAAGACCATCCGCGCCGCCTCGACCACGGTGTCGACATCCTCCAGAAAAGGGCAGACGGCCCGCAAGGCCATCAAATCGGTCATCCGGCGCAAGGCAGGAATGGGTTCGACCAGATCTTGGGGAGAAAATTTGCGTTGGATCTTCTCGAGAAGGCTCGGGAGCCGCTTGACCCGGCCTTTGACCTGCACCGCGGGAACCTTGGTTTCGGCCGCCCGCTGCAAGAGAGTCGCCATCTCCAAAAGCACTTGGTCGCAAGTCGGGAGCAATCGATGGTACAAACCTTCGACCGAATCTTCGTCCAAAGAATGAAACGAGTCCTCCGGGATCGGTGAAGGGGACAAGCCGATCACCGCAAGGCCACCGCGATTTGGGGCGGCGGCTTCAACAGGTCGCGTCGGGGTCGACTTCCCGTATACGAGGAGCAGGCATGACGCCAGCCGCACCCATTGCAGACACTCGACTGGGTTTGGGCCTTGGGCGAAGCCATTTTGGACAACACCTTGTTGAACCGTTCTAGCGCGATGTCCAATTTGCGCTGCTCGGTGGCCACATCTTCCACGACGATGACACGACATTGGCGGCGTTCATCCCAAATGGGAAGAGGGAGATTGATCACTACCGGTACCCCGCTCAAGGCCACGCCCATGGTTTCGGCGACGCGCATTTGGGCCACGGCGTAAACACTCGCCCAATTCAAGGTCTCGCCCACCGACATGGGCGTCACCAAGGAAACCACGTCCGATTCGCCGCGAATTTCGGCAAACCGGTCAGGGCGCCCGACCAGCACTCCCTTTGGATCGGTCGCGAGAACTCCTTGGTCGGCACGACGGATCAATGCCTCTCCTCCGCGCAATCGACCCCTCACCTCATGATAAACCGGAATCCAGATTTCAGGTTCATGACTGGTGCTCAACAAATGAAGGTTGGGAAATCCCGCTTGCCGCAAAACACCCAATACCTCGCAGCGAAGAAATCCTTCCAACGCCCCTAGCGTCACTTGGCCAGGACTGGTTTGAGGTGCCACCGGCCCAGCTTTCCAGATTGTCCAAGCTTTGGCCAAATCCGCAAGAGCCAAACTTTCCCATCCAACATGGGTCCCCGGAAGGTGATAGCGTCGAGCCAGCTCGTCCCCCGTCCACGGGGCCCACGAAAACTGGTTGTACCACTCCAAAATGTGTTCGAAGGGAGCTCCGGGAGAGGTTTCAGGACGCAAGACCGCGGAGGATCTCCGAAGGATTTGCATGTCCGAATCCGAGGCATCTCCGAGAACGCCTGGATTTGAATTTGGACCGCCCGGAAAAGAAGAATTTTGCTGATTCAAGACCCGGGAAGCTGGGCGGAGCAAGGTGTTGATCGGCAGCTCCATGGTGGGGAACTCGACGGAAGGAACAACAAAATGCGTTTCGGGCTCCGGCAAGCGATTGCGCAAATTCTCCACGGCGAATTCGATCGTCTGGGCTCCGGGAGGGGGGGAAATCGCCCCAGGAGGGGGGCTCGATTCGATTCCCCCGAAGGCGGAGGGCGCCTCGGAAGCCTGATGTCCCTCCACATCGAACGCGGCCTGGGTCGACTCCTGACTGCGAACTCCCGGCAACGAGGGGAGGTAAACGGCTTCTTCCCCGAAATAGGCTGCCCCCGAGGAGGGCGTTCCAGAAGGGGAAGAAGGGGCGGTCGGTCTCGGCAAGGGAGTGGAAGGGGGGGAAGCAGCGGTCCATTCCGCAGCGACTTCGGGCTTGAAGACCAGGAATTCATGGCCGCTCCCCGAAGCATTCCCAGGCGACGAAGGAGGGACCGATTCGGCTTCCATCTGGCCCGCCATCAGCTTGCTGGTCCGAAAGGCCGAATCTTGGGCAAAACGCAAGGGCGTGGGCGAGGGAGGAGGAGTCGCTGGACGGTCTTGGCGTTCAGCAAGGGCCGGTGGTGGAGGCGCCAACCAACGCTTTGCCAAAACGCCCCACCCCAATCCCAAGGCCCAAAAGATGGCGATTTCCTGGAGGATCTGGATCTTCATTTCCCTGCCCAGATCTCCTGCAAACTGAGCGAACGCGGCGCTGACTGCGACCAGCGCCACCAAAGAAACCCAGGGCCACCAACCCATCACGGCTGTCAGCAAAAGCCCTACGGCCAAAAAACGCCAGTCGGCGACCGGAACCCGAAAGGTCAACCAGTAGATCGACCACGCCACCGTTCCCAGAAAGGTCACAAACTGAAGGATGTGAATCACCAATTTCTGGTAAATGGGGGGCTTGGTCATATTCAGCGTATCCGGTACTTGTCCTTTAACATCGTGATGAGCTCAAAGCGGGAGCGAGTGTTGGAGGCCACGTACCGCTGGGACGGTCCGTCGTAAACCAACAGCTTCAACAGCTCTTTTTCAATCATGTTCCCCATCAGCTTGTTGGCCGAATTTTTCAATTCGTTGGCGCCAAAGGTGGTGCCCCACTGCCGTTCCGCTTTGTCGAAGAGCTCGAACTGGCACATCTCATCGGGAACTTTGCGCGCCAGCACCGGTTCGAAGCAGCGATCACGATAATCCGAGGCAACACTCTTGGCCATGGAATCCATGTTCGCGGCGCCATCGTTTCCCAAATGGGGAGCCGATGCCGCACAACCCAGAAGGGCTAGAATTGGGAAACTTGCGAAGGTCCGATTCATCCTCATGTTGAGGGCAAAACTAGCCCTGGACCCCGAAAATTGCCGGATATTTCTTTTGGGAGGTAAGGGGAAATCATTTCTAAAAAGCCACCTTTCGACTTTTTGCGTAATTTTAGTCCTTCTGGACCTTACCCGTTAACCGGAGTTTTTCATGACCCTTCGCTTTTCTCTAGCCTCAATTTTCCTCACCGTTGGCCTTTGCAGTGCCCAAACCCCTTCCGAGTTCAAAGCCCTTCAGACCAAGGTCGATAGCCTTGGATTGGAATTGAAGACCCTGGAAAAAATCCTGACCTTCCGGGGATTGGACATCGAGCAAAGCCGCAAGCAAGTTGCCAGACAAGATTCCGTCTTCCAGCTATCTACGGTCGGAACCCCCATTTTGGGAGACGCCAAAGCACCCGTCACGGTGGTCTTGTTCACCGATCTGCAATGCCCCTATTGCGCCCAGATGGCACCCGTCCTGAAAGCCATGCAAGAACAGTCGCCCAAGACGCTCAAGATTTCCTTCCGCAACTTCCCGCTGGTTTCCATCCACGACAAGTCGATGAATGCCCATCAGGCGGCCTGGGCCGCCGGGAAACAGGGCAAGTTTTGGGAATACTTCTTCAAAGTCACCCCGATGTTTCGCGGCTTGAGCGACTCGACCCTCTTGTCGGTCGCCATGGACCTGAAACTGGACACGGCCAAGTTCAATGCCGACCGGCACTCGGATGCCTCGCGCCTGGCCGTCGAAGCCGACATGAAGTTGGGCGAAGAAGTCGGCGTCCAAGGAACCCCCTCGTTGTTCCTGAACGGCAAAGCCACGCGCAATCCCGCAGAGATCAAGGCCGCCATCGATCTGGCGGAAGCCAAGAAGTAAACTGGTCCCCAGTCTGGATCGCGCGTGCATTGGCCGCGCGGTCAGGCGGGGCTATTTCCCCGAGCGCAACTCTTCGGGTGCCGAAGCGCGCAAATAGTTGGGTACCGGGTCCGTCGAAGAATCACGACGGGCCTCCAAGATTCCGCGCACCGTCATCGCCCTGGACATTGGGCTCCAGCCGCTGGGCAACTGGGCTTCAAAGTCGGGGCGACCTTCGGCGATCAATTGCCGACCGTTCACCATTGGAAGAAATTCCTCCAGCTTCCAGCGGAGGTCGACGCCTTCCGTGCCCGCACGTACATAGGCCTCGCCGCGCAGGGCATCCAGCAGCGCGATGCGATTTCCTGCCTGGTGGAGAACGGCACACAAACTGGACACGCCGCGGAAAGGAAGCGTTCGACGAAAGGCGATGCCATGCCCAAAGGCTAGGGCGATCCGGATCCCCGTGAACGAGCCAGGACCCACTCCGCAGACCACCTCGGAAATGTCCGATGCCTTGGAGCCAATTTCTGTCAAGCATGCTTCCAGCATTCCTGGCAAAACCTCGCCGCGTCCGCCTTTTTGGATCCGCTCCGCCAAGACCTTGCCGCCGGGAGTCGCCAGCCCCAACACCACCGTGGACGTGGCAGAGTCGAGGGCGAGGATCAATCCTTGTCCCAGGAGGCGCGGAGGATGGCGGTGACCAAGTCGCGGTAACTGAGACCGATGCAGGCCGCTTGTTGGGGGATCAAGCTGGTTTCCGTCATGCCGGGAAGGGTGTTCACTTCCAGGATGATGGGACCTTCGTCGGACAGGATGAAATCGGTGCGGCTGTAGGCGCGCAGACGCAAGGTTTCGTGGACGCGGCGCGCCAATTCCTGGATCTGTTTGGTTTGTTCCGCCGTGAGCGGCGCCGGAGTCAGCTCTTCCGAACCGCCAGGCAGGTATTTGCTGGAGAAGTCGAAGAACTCGCCGCACTTGGGGCGAATTTCGGTAGGGGGAAGGGGAGGGTAGCCTTCCAGGACGCCGCAGGTCAATTCCCGTCCGGCGATGAACTTCTCGACCAGCACCCTTTTTTCCAAGGCGCACATTTCCACGGCGGCGCGAACCAGTTGTTCTTCGGTCTTGACGAGGAAGACGCCGATCGAACTGCCCCCGGTAGGGACCTTGAGGACCAACGGCAACCCGCCCCACTCGAAGGCGCGGGAGGCCAGCTCCTCGGCGCCGATGGAAGTGACCAGCTCGACCGAAGGGGAAATGGGCAACTCCCGGGTCGCCAAAATTTCCTTGGTCCGGCTTTTGTCCATCGCGGTGGCCGATCCCAGCACGCCCGATCCGGTGTAATGGATTCCGTGGAATTCCAACAGCGATTGCATCCGGCCGTCTTCGCCCCAATCTCCGTGGAGTGCCAAAAAAGCCCCCGCGCAAGGGAGTCGTTCCAGGCAAGGCCCAGGTGATTCCAGCCAGCCGTCCGACACGTCACCGGCCTGGAGGTCGTGCTTGCCGCCTTCAAATCCGGCTTGTTGCTCGGGAGTCAAAGGGGCCGCGGGGTGACGCCATCGGCGGTCCTTGGTAAGGATCACTGGCCAAGGGCTGTAGCGATCTGGGTCCATTTGCCGGACGACCCCGGTGCCGCTTTTCAAGGAAACATCGTGTTCGGTAGAATATCCTCCGAGCAAGACCAAGACAGTTTTTGTCTTCATCGAAACTATCCCCCCAAACGGGAACGGAACACCGAAAGCAACGGCCAGCCAAATCCGATCAGGATGCTCGCCACCACACAAAGAAACAAAGGAACTTCCGAGAAGGCACCCGCTTTGAAGCCCAAATTCGATTTCGTTTCCGACCCATCGTCGACCACCGTGGCCCGCAACAACTTGAGGTAAGCTCCGGCCAAGGCGACCGAGCCGAACAAAGCGAACCCGACGCCGATCAGGGGGATGGGGCCGAAACCGTCTTCCAAAGACGCGCGGACCACTTCGGACAACACCGCCCATTTGCCGGCAAAGCCCGCCAAAGGCGGAATTCCCGCTAGGCTAAACACGCACACAGCCAAACTCACCACCGCAAAGCGATGGCGCGACCAGGAACCCGCCAAGGACTTGAGCTTGGTCGATCCCGCCGTCCGCTCCAAAATGTCCAGCGCCAGAAAGGCCCCCAAATTGGCCGACACATAGGCCATCAGATAAAATCCCACCGAGGCGACCGCCTCGCGGGTGATCCAGCTGGAAAAGGCCAACAGCATGATCCCCGCATTGGCGGTGGAAGAAAAAGCCAACAAGCGCTTGGCGTCCGATTGGACCCCTGCGGTGACCGCTCCCACCACAATCGAGAGGATCGCAAACCCGGCAATAAAGCCAGAAAGGGACGAGGCCGTCACCAGGTTTCCCCACCAGGGCAACAACGCCATCAGGGCCTTCAAGAGCGCGGCAAAGGCGGCGGTCTTGGGGACCGTCGACAAGAAGCCGGCGCAAACCGTCGGGCAACCCTGGTAGACATCGGGGCTCCAGAAGTGGAAGGGAACCAAGCCCAACTTGAAGGCAAAGGCCACCCCGAACAAAACCATCGGAACCAAGGTAAGGTGCAAGGGCAGGTTGGAAAGGGCCACACCCATTTGTTGCAGGTCAAAGGTTCCCGCCATTCCCCACAAATGGCTGATGCCGTACAGCGCCACGGCCGAAGCGACGCCGCCGTACAAGACGTACTTGAGACCGGCTTCGCTGGCGCGCTCATCGCGGGCGCGAAATCCCGCCAAGCCATAACTGGAAAGGGACAGAAATTCCAGCGAGAGGTAGATCGCGATCAAGTGGGTCGCCGAGGCAAACAGCATGGCCCCCAAGGCCACCGAAAGCACCAGGATCGCGACCTCGCCTTGTTCGGCCCGGCCAACCATCGCCTTCGATCCGGTCAAGGCCATCAAAACAAAAATGGTGGCGATCAAGACCGCCAAACGAACAAACTGGCTCAGAACATCGGGCGCAAAAACCGCCCCCGATCCGGCCTCGGGAAGGTGGGAAACCCAGGCAAGCACCAAAGCCGCCGCCGCCGAGATGGCCGCAAACCACACCACCAACCGTTTGTTCGAGGTGTCGGTGGTCCATTCCAACACGCAAGCGAGTAAAATCGAAATGGCCAAGAGGGTTTCCGGAAACAGGCCGCGCAAATCCGGCGGGACCGCGCTCAAGACAGAAACAAAGATCGTGTTCATGAACCCCTCACAAGTCCAGCGACCCAGGCCATGTGACTGGCCAGCGAGGCGGAAACAGGCCCGAGCGCGGATTGCAAGATCCCCGGCCAAACCCCGAACAGAATCGACAAGACCGCGAGCGGGCTCAAGGCCGCCCATTCGGTGATCGTCAAATCAGAAAACGCCCGCTGTTCGCTATGGCGAAGGGGGCCGTAAAGCACCCGTTTGACGGTCCACAAGAGATAGGCCGCCGACAAGACCACGCCGCTGGCCGCCACCCATCCCGCCACCCGGGTGGCCGCATTCGACCAAGCTCCCAATAGGGACGACAGCTCGCCCACAAAGCCGGCCAATCCGGGAAGCCCCACGCCAACCATCGCCGCAAACAGGAAGAAGGCCGAAAAGGTGGGCATGATCTGGGCCAAACCGCCAAAGCCATCGACCCGACGGTGGTGCGCGCGGTCGTAAAGGCACCCGACCAGCAAAAACAAAAGAGACGCCGAAAGTCCGTGGCTCACGCATTGGTAGGCCGCCCCCGAAATCCCCTGCGAGGTTGCAGAGGCCAGACCCAACACGCAAAAGCCCATGTGGCTGATGGAACTGTAGGCGACCAGCCGTTTGAAATCGGATTGGCCCAGAGCCGCCATCGCCCCCCACACGATCGAGATCACCCCGATCCAGGCGAACATGGTTGCGCCATCGAGGGCCGCCACCGGAAAGATGGGCCAGGCCACGCGAATCAAACCGTAGACGCCGAGCTTGAGAAGAATGCCCGCCAGCACCACCGAAATGGCCGTGGGCGCCTGGACGTGGGCGTGCGGAAGCCACAAGTGCAAGGGGAAGACCGGCACCTTGACCGCGAAGGCGATGAACAGAAGACCCAACGCCAAAGGGGCCAACGCAAATCCCCACACCCGAAGATTGGCCCAATAGGGCGCCAACAATTTCCAGTGCAGCAAATCGAAGTTGGGAAGAATTTTGACCGAAAGAGAGGACTTGGATCCTTTGACAATTTCTGACGCCTGGACCGGTGCGAGTTTCCCGCCCGCGTCGGGGGAGAGAATGGCAAGATCGTAGATCTGCGCCGTTCCGTCGCGCTCGACGGTCATTTGCTCCTGGACTTCGGCGGTGCGCACCCCCACCGTGACGCCCTCGGCAGGAATTTTATAGTGCAGGACCAAAATGACCAACAGCATCCCCATCGACCCGGCCATGGTGTACAGGAAAAATTTCACCGCGGCGCGCTTGCGATCGTCACCGCCCCAGATGGCGATCAAGAAGAACATGGGGATCAGCATGATCTCCCAAAAGGTGTAGAAGAACACCATGTCCAGCGCCAAAAAGGTTCCGTTCACACCCACGAACAAGAGCTGGACCAGGCTGTGGTAGGCCCGAACCCGTTCCTTTGGCGCGGCAACCACCGAGGCCGCGAACTGCACCAAGGCAGACAGGAACAACATGGCGATCGAGAGTCCATCGACGCCCACATGCCAGGCGATGCCCCAGTCGGACAGAAGCGGAATCCGTTCGCGCAAGAGGAAGCCAGCCTTTTGGGCGAGCACCGATTGGATCAACAGCAGGATCGACGCCGCGAGCAACCCGATGGACACCGAGACGGAAATTGTCTTCTGGGCATTGGGCCGCTCGGGCAGGATCCAGGCGAGGATCGCGCCCACAAGAGGCAGGATCAAGAATACCGATAGGATTGTGGCGTCGATCATTTGTAGAGGAGGACGATGGCCAGCGCACCGAAGACGGCGAGCAAGGTCCACCCGGCATAGGCGCCGGAACGTCCCGATTGGAAGAAGTTGGCGAAGCGTCCGGCCCAACCCGTGAGGCCCGCCGCCTCGTCGATGGTCCGGTCGAGGGAGAAGCATTTGGAGAGGTCTGCCTGGGCGACGGCTTTGCCGCCGCGACGTCCCAAACCTTCCACAAAGAGCCAGTCATAGGCCTTGTCGATGAACCAGAGATTGGCCAACCATTGCCAGACCAAGTTGGTGGGCGGATCCCGGCGCAGCCACTGGGCTGTGCGTTCTCCTTGGGAAGGCAGAAAGGCATACAGGAACCATGCCGCACCGACGCCGAAAACCAAAAGCACCAAGGTCGCCACCATGGTCTGGATGTGGATCACGCGCGAGAGTTCTTCAGGCAATCCCACCGCCGTGGCGTGCAGTCCGCCCAAGGGCGTGGCCAAAAGTCCCGACAACCAGGAGTGTTCCGAAGCTGGATTTAGGGATCCGGTCCAAACCGCTTGGATCGAGAACAAAGCCAAAACCAACAAGACGATCACCGAAGGCTTGTCGGGGTCGTGGGCGTGGTCCACCGCGTGGGCGTCGCGGCCTTTGCCCCAAAAGGCCAAAAGCCATTGGCGGCTCATGTAAAACGCCGTGAGTCCCGCGGTCCCTAGCCCCAAGATCCACGGGATCAGGGCGCCGAAGGTGCAGTCTCCGTTTACCGAGGCGATGGAGACCTTCGCACTGGCCGCCGCCAAAATCGCGTCCTTGGACCAAAACGCGCTAAAGCCCGGCACACCCAAAATGGCCAAGGTGCCAATTCCTGTCGCCAGGGCGGTGAGCGGCATTTTCTTGGCCAAGCCCCCCATGCGGTTCAAATCTTGGATGCCGTGCAAGGCGTGGATGACCGCCGCGGCGCCCAAGAACAACATGCACTTGAAGATCGCGTGGGTGAACAGGTGCGACACGCCCGCGCCATAGCCGCCGGCCTCGGCGCCCGACCCCAGGCCCAGCATCATGTAGCCCAACTGCGAGATGGTCGAGTAGGCGAGCACGGCCTTGAAGTCCCACTGGACACAAGCGATGGTGACCGCCACGAAGGCCGTGATGGCCCCCACCCACTGGATGGCGACCAAAGCCTCGGGTGTGAGCATCGGGTAGATGCGGGCGGTCAAAAACACGCCGGCCGCGACCATGGTGGCCGCGTGGATGATGGCCGACGCGGTGGTCGGGCCTTGCATCGCGTCGGGAAGCCAAACGTGCAAGGGAAACTGGGCCGACTTGCCCATCGCACCCAAGAAGACCAACAGTCCCGCCAAGGTCAACAAGGCCGCCCCCGAGAAACCCAAGAAGGTCACCTTGCCGAACGCGCCTGCGGCCACCGCCCCAAAAAGGGTCGACCAAGAAAGGGGATCGCCGCCGTGGAATCCGCTCCAGGTGCTGACCACCCAGGCGCATAGGGCCAAACCGGAAAGAAACCCAAAATCGCCGATCCGATTGACCAGGAAGGCCTTGAACTGGGCGCTCGAAGGGCTCAGTTTGGATTCGATCAAGCCGGTGGCGTAGAAGGGCTTGTTGGCTTGATATTCGGGGTCTTGTGAGGCTTCGGGCTTGTCGTGCCAGTACCCGATCAAGAAGTAGGATCCCAACCCGACCAACTCCCAGCAGATGAAGGCTTGCAGCAATCCCGGAGCCACCACCACGCCCGACATGGCGAACACGAAGAAGCTAAAACTCGCGAAGAATTTTCCGTAGAAGCGGTCGTCGTGCAAGTACCAGCGGCTGAACACCAAAACCAGAAAGCCCAGGGCCTGGACCACGAACAGCATCATGGCGCCCAAGGCGTCGAGATGAATCCCCAGTGAAAAGACAATTCCTGTCCCTTCGAACCAAAGCCAAGGAACGGAAGTCGACACCGAGGCCCCTGACTGGCCCAACTCGATGGCACCAAGGCAGGTGGCGATGGCGCCGACCAGCAAGGCGCCAACCGACAGAAGGTCCAGAGCTTTGCCCCACTTGCGCCAGGTGAAGGTGCCGAACACCGAAACGGCCAAGGGCAGGAACAGCCCGATCAAAGCGGATAGAATTGGGTTCATGGTTCTTCGCCGTTCAAGGACCGGATCTTGTCCAGGTCCACGTCGCGGAGGTTCTGGAAAATGGCGTACACCAAAGCCAAAGCCACGGCGGCTTCGGCGGCGGCCAGGGCGATCACAAACAGAGAGCCGACTTGGGCATTGGCGGCGGCGGTTTCCGACCGGAAACGACCATAGGCGACCATGTCCAAGTTAGCCGCATTCAGCATGAGTTCGATGCCCATCAAATACCCCACCGGATTGCGGCGGGTCACGCAGGCGAACACCCCCAGCGCAAACAGCGCGGCGGCGAGCATCAGGTAGGGCGCAAGGCGGTCGGGACCGCCCAGCAACAAGTCCATCATGGAGCGTCCTTCCGCACCAGGCCCAGCGCCGCGATCAAAACCACCGTGAGCAGCACGGCGATGACCAGGAAGGGGACCAGAAATGGACCCATCAAAAGATCCCCCAAATGGGTCGTGCTGCTGGACGAAATTTGTCCGACCCAAGACGAGGTGGGCGAGCGGGTGGCCAGCAATCCCAAGCCTTCCTTTTGGGAAATCGTCCACGACAGCTTGCCCAAGGAAACCAACGCGGCCAGCGAGGCAAGTCCGCCCAACAACTTGGCGCTCCACGAACTTTGGGACGATGTTCCTTGGATGTCGCGGGAAAACATCACGCCAAAAAGAATCAGGATCAGGATGCCGCCCACATAGACGATCATTTGGATGACCGCGATGTATTCGGCTTGCAGGAAGAAATACAGCCCCGCGATCCCGGCAAGGCTTGCGCCCAACGAGAGCGCCGCGTACACGAGGTTGCGGGCAAAAGCCGCCCCGGCAGCTCCCACCAGCGTGATGGCCACCAAGGGCCAGAAGATCAAGGTCGCGACATTCAAACTTTGGCCTCCACCCGCACTTTGTCGGATTGCTGCGATGCCTGGGCGGCCATTTCGGTGGCCTGGGCGGCTTGTTCGCGGGCTTTCTTTTTGTCGGCGCGGAACTGGTCGACACGAGCCTTTTCTTGAGGGGTGAAAAATCCCATGCCGTAGCGGGCAAACAGAAATTGTCCCTTTTCGGAATCTTCGATTCGCGACAAAAACTCGCGATCGTCATCGGTCCAGGTGGTGGGATCACAGGCGGTCAATCGGTTCAATCGATCCACTTCGAGCATGTCGAGCTTGACCTTTGTCTGGTCGGCCCGCATCCGGAATAGGAACTTGCCGCCCCGCTGGTTCACCAGGTTGGCGGGTTCGAGCTCGAACCCCTTGGTCATCGTCAAGCAATCCGTCGGACAAACCTGGGTGCACAGCCCGCAGTAGATGCACTTGGACAAATCGATGTCGTAGCGGCTGATGCGAAACTTGGCGTTCTCGTTCAGCTCGCCTTCCATGCTGATGCAGTCGATCGGGCAAGCCCGTTGGCAAGATTTGCAGAGCGTGCATTTGTCCACGTTGTTGAACAGGTGCCCGCGATACCCATCGGGGATCGGTGCCTTTTCTTTGGGGTAATCCACGGTCATGGCCGTGGCGTCGCCTTCCTTGTCGGTGGCGTTCTCCCACAGAAACCGTGCGGTGGTTCCCAATCCCGTGGTCGTGGATTCGACCCCATCGACAATTTCCTTCACCCACCCGAGGAAGCTCATGCGACCTTCTCCTTGCCGATCAGGCGTTGTTCGACTTCCGGGGGCATGGGGCGAGGTTCGCCGTAACGCTTGGCGAATTTGACCAGCACAAAGGCGGCGCCGCCCAAAACCAACCAAGACGTGGCCACGGCCCAAAGGTCCATGGGGACAACGGGAGCCGACAGGTAGCGCCCGTGGGCCACTTCACGGACCCCCAACCGCATCGACACCAGCCATTGGGTGAGGGCCAATCCGAACAACCCGACCAAAGCCAGCGGGACAAGTTTTGTCCAAGAGAGCTTCATCACCTGGTCGATGCGAAAGCGCGGCAGGGTCCACCGAATCCACATCATGAAACCGATGGATGCCAGGAATTTGGCGATCAGGATCAGGGTGTGCACCACCGCTTCGCCCACGGGCGGAAGCGACACGATCCACTGTTCCCCGAACGGCGATTGGTAACCGCCCAAGAACAAGGTGGCGAACAGGCCTCCCACCAAAATCATGTCGGTGTATTCGGCGATGAAGAACAGGCCCCAGCGCAACCCCGAAAATTCGGTGTGGAACCCGCCCACCAGCTCGGATTCGCTTTCGGCCAGATCGAAGGGAGCCCGGTTGCACTCGGCCAGCGCCGCGATGTAGTAGACACCGGCGAGCAAGGCCATCAGCGGGGTTTGGAACAAGTTCCATCCAAAGAACGAAAACACTCCGGGATGGTACTGGGCGGCGATGATTGCCTGCAGGCTCATCGAGCCCGACCACATGCACACCGCGGCAATGCAAAGGGTGATGGGGATTTCGTAGGAGACGATCATGGCCACCGACCGAATGCCCCCGAAATAGGACCACTTGTTGTTGGAACTCCAACCGGCTTTGAGGATCGACACCGCGACAAGTCCTGTCACCGACCCAAGGTAGAGCGCCGCCACCGGCGGATCGCCCATATGAAACCATTGGCTGAAGGGGAACACCGCGAAAGCCAAGAAGGCTCCCGTCAGGGCGAGGTAGGTGGAGCCGTAGAACAACAGCTTGTCGGCACCCGCAGGAATCATGTCTTCCTTCAAGAACATCTTGACGCCGTCGGCCGCGATGGACCCCAATCCCCATTGGCGGATTTTGGCCAAAACCCACCCGATCACCGGCCAGGTCTCGATTTGGCGTACCAAGGCTTGGCGCTTCCAGCGAGGCTGCCAAAACAGGCATAGGTCGACCACCAGCTGGACCACGCCCACCGCACCCACCATGGGACCCTTGCGGCGCTGCATGGCGGCGGCGATCTTGCGCTCGAAATACTGGGCCACACCGGCGATGGGGAAGGCGATGCCCAACACCGGCCCGGCGCACACCAACAGCACCGCGACCAATTCGGCTGCCGTCGAAGGCACGCCGAATCCGGCAATCCAAGCAGAAATCGCGTCCGAAACAGGCCCGACAGAAAATGTCACCGGTCGACCTCCGGAAGAACAATGTCCAACGAACCAATCACCGCCACCAAGTCGGCGATCATCAATCCGGGAACCAATTTTTCAAAAATGGAAAGGGCCGTGAACGATCCGGTGCGGATCTTGACCCGGTAGGGAATTTTGGTGCCATCCGAAACCAAATGGTACCCCGTCTCGCCGCGCGGGTTCTCGCACCGGAAGTAGACTTCGCCGACCGGCGGCTTGCGCAAGGCTTTTTGGGCGGCCTTGGCCACGCACCAGCCGCCCACCGGATCTTCCGCCACGCCAGCTGTGGGGGGCATTTGGTCCAGCACTTGACGACAGATCTTGATCGATTCGAGCACTTCCAACAGGCGCACCACAAAGCGGTCGTAGCAGTCGCCGATTTTCCCTTTGGAGCCCGCATAGGCGCGTCCCAGCGGAACGTCGAATTGGAAGCGGTCGTAGATGCCGTAGGGCAGGTCGCGGCGCAGATCGAAGTCGACGCCCGAAGCCCGCAAATTGGGCCCCACCATTCCGTAGGACACCGCGTCTTGGGCGCTGATGGTCGCCGTTCCCGCCAAACGCCCCTTGAAGATGTTGTTGGTGGAAATCAGGCGATTGAAGTCCTTCATGGCCACTTCAAGCCCCGTCAGGAACTTGCGGATCTCGTCTTCGGCCCCAGGATACAGGTCGTGATTCACCCCACCCACGCACATGTAGTTGTAGGTCAGCCGGGCGCCGCAGGTCTTTTCGAAGATGTCGTTGATGTATTCGCGTTGCCCGATGGCGTGCAAGAAGGGCGTGAAGGCGCCCAGGTCCATCGTCATGGCCCCGACGCCCACCATGTGGCTGGAGATGCGGTTCAGCTCGGCGAACAAGACGCGGATGTACTCGGCGCGTTCGGGAATCTGGAGCTTGGTTTCGGGGCTGGTGGCCAAGAGCTTTTCCACCGCGCACACCCAGGCGTGGTTGGAATTCATCGAGCACACGTAGTCCACTCGATCGGTGTAGGGCACGAATTGGAACCACTCCAAGTTCTCGCCGATCTTTTCGATGGAGCGGTGCAGGTAACCGACATCGGGCTTGCAGGCGGTGAGGACTTCGCCGTCGGTGGTCACCTCCAGACGCAGAACCCCGTGGGTGGCCGGATGGTGCGGCCCCATGCTCAACGTGATGTAGTCGCCATCCCGTTCGATGTTCACTGATAGGGCCCCGATTCGAACGTTTGTCCTTCGCGCTTCAACTCGACTCCGCCATAGGTTTGGGGGTAGACGTAATCCTTGCGCAACGGATTCCCGATCCAATCTTCGGGCAACAAGATGCGTCGCAAGTTGGGATGGCCTGCAAAGGAAACCCCCAAGAGATCGAAAGCCTCCCTCTCAAAGAAGGAGGCCACGCCCCAAACCGACTCGACCGATGCGACAACGGGAAGCTCCCGAGACGTAGACGACTTCACTCGCAGCTCGTGGTTGTGGCGAAGCGAGTGGAGGTCGTACACACACACCAAGTCCGTACAAGGCGGGGAATCCTTTGTCGCAACGGGGTATTTCAGTAGGTCGACTCCGGTCAGGCAGGCCAGTGAATCGAAGGAGAGATCGGGATCGTTTTTCAGGAAGCGGGCCACCTCGAGCATCTCGGAGGGTTGCACCGCGATCCACCGCTCCCCGTTGGGCGATGAACCAGCTTTGGCCGATGGGAAGGATACCATAACCTTGGCGAGAATCGCATCAAAGGGTTGGGCCTTCCCACGGTTCAGGTTCCTAGACAGAACTGGACTCATGGGTCTGGAAAGTTAGCTCAACGATCTCGGATTCGCTGGTGATTTGCTTACTTGGCGAAACACACCCATGCTCAAACACATTCCAACCCTGCTCAAACTCGCCGGTCCGATGATACTCTCTTCTTCGGCCGTCATGATGATGCAAATCATCGACGCCCTGATTTTGTCCCACCACTCCCCTCAGGCGGTCGCGGCAATGGGTCCCTCGACCATGGCCGTCATTTTGTTCCAAGGAATCCTTTGGGGAACCTCGGGATATGCGGGGACTTTTGTCGCCCACCACCACGGGGCCCAAAATCCATCCGGCGTGCGCCGCTCCACTTGGCTCGGAATCCACACCGCCTGGATCTCGGGCGCTATTGCCTTGGTCCTAGCCTGGCCACTGGCGCAGTGTTTCCGTTTGGCGCGTCACGACCCTCAAGTCACCCAGGACGAAATGGCCTACTTCGCCATTTGCATGGCAGGTTCCTTTTTTCCGGTTCTGAGCGCGGCCTTGGCGGGCTGGCTGTCGGGGATCGGTCGCAGCGCCACCGTCACCGGAGTCACCTTCGCTTCGCTGGCCATCAATGCCATCTTGGCCTGGGGGCTGATTTTGGGGCATGGGGGAATGCCTCGGATGGGAATCGCCGGCGCCGCCTTGGCAACCGTTTTGGCGCAGGCCGTCGCCGCGAGCCTCTATCTCGCCCTCTTCCACAAAGCCGGCGGATTCAAAGATCCCGTCGCCAAAGCCTTTGATTGGGTCGAGATGCGACACTTTTTGACCCTTGCTTTGCCCCTAGGCTTGCGAATTTCCGGGGAACTGATTGCTTGGACCTTCTTCCTCTTGTTTTTAGGACGCCTCGGGACAGCCGAGCTTGCCGCATCCAGCATTGCCTTTCGCATCAATGGAACCGCATTCTTCCCGGCCTTGGGCCTTGGACAAGCCGCTGGCATCTTGGTGGGGCAAGCGCGGGGTGCAGGGCGGGACGACGAGGTTCCCGCCATTGGCTGGCAATCGCTCTTGGTTTGCGAAATCTGGATGTTGGCCATGGCCGTGGTGTTTGTTTTTGCCTCGGAGCCGTTGATGTCCGCGTTTGCCGGATCCGGCCCCCAAGCGGTGGGCATCGTGGCTGCGGGGGTGATTGTTTTGAGATTCGTCGCCTTCTACTGCCTGTTTGACGCCGCCAATGTCATGATGGGGAGCGTGCTCGCTTCGGCGGGCGACACCCGCTGGATCGCCCGGGCGTTCTTCGCGTTCTCGGGTGTGTTTTTGGCTTCGGTCTGGATTGTGGACCAAGTCCGCCCCAGCTTGGAAGGGGAATGGACCTTGGCCACCCTCTTTGTGTTCACCACGGCCCTGACCTGGTCCTGGCGATTTCGAAACGGGGCCTGGAAACGAATCGAAGTGTTGCGGGAATCAACCCCTTCCTGCTAGCGTCTTTTGGTTCAAGAGCTTAGGATGGAGCTCATCAAAGGAAGGATGAAACCATGAAACGAACCACTCCATTGTGGATCTGTGCTGGGTTGGCGGCCGGCCTTTCGGTCGTCGCGTTTGGCGGCGGGGATCGCGACCAAAAAGGCCCCTCGCCCGAACAGCGCAAGGAATTCCAGCAGAAACGTGCGGAGTTTCTGGAAAAGCGCCTGGCCAAGCTTCCCGTCGAGGAACAAAAGCTTGCCCGAGCCCTGGAACCCTTGCGGGATTCCCTGATGGGCACCATCGGCGAATACCACCGAAAGGTGAAGGACGGCGCCGCGCCCCGGAGCCTGACGACGGATCGCGCCACGATCGCTTCGCTGCAATCCCAGATCCAGAAGCTCCAAGCCGACAACCAGGAAGTCTGGCTCGACCTTTTGGCCGATCTTCCCGGTCCTGGCGGCCCTGGCGGCAAAGGTGGACCTCCACACGGTTGGATGGGTGGAAAAGACGGAAGGGCTGGTGGCCCGGAATGCCCCAAACACGAAGAGGATCACCTTCCTCCCCCTCCACCACCTCTGCAATAACTACTAGAACCCTCCATGACCCCTTCCAACTGGATTCCATGGGTAGCGCGTGCTCGCGAGGGAGACATGCTCGCCTTCGAGCGGTTGTACCACGCCACGCGTCCCCGACTGCACCATGCCGTTGTGCATCTGGTTGGATCCAGCGAAGAAGCGCGGGAAATTGTTCAGAAAGCCTTTGTGAAAGCCTGGGAGCGTCTTTCCGATCTGCAGGAAGACGCGGCCTTCGCCGGATGGATTCGCCGGATCGCGGTGAATCTGGTTCGGGATTTCTGGCGCTCCCAAAAACCTCTCGATGAAATCGCCGAAGACGACGAAGAAGGTGCCCTGGAAGACAGCGCCCCCGATCCGTCAGAAATTGTCTTCGAGCGGATCGAGGCCCAACGCCTGCGAAGAGCCGTCTCCGAGCTGCCCTTGGCGTTTCGGGAAGTGGTGGTTCTTCATTACTTGGATGGTTCTCCTGTCGACGAGGTCGCGCGAACTCTGGAAATTCCGCGTGGCACCGTCCTTTCTCGCTTGTCCCGCGCTCGGGGCAGGCTTCGCCTTCAGCTCGCTCCCTACCGGGAGGTGGCCCGATGAAACGTTATGAATCACCTTTGGAAAACGCCCTTTGCCAGCTCCCTCGGGATGAAGGAGTGGATGATTGGGAAGACCTCAAGTCGCGCCTTCGCCGACGCCGTCCTTACTCGACGCGCTTTCGCAAGCATGTGGGGACCCTGAAATGGGCTCTGGCCTGCCTAGCCATTCTGATGATGGTCGGATTTTGGCAAGCCGTCCAAGGACGCCGGTCCGTGGTGGCTTCGCGCTCCTTGGAGCTGCGCACCTGGGTGGCAGCCCACGACCAGGCCGTGGATTCAGATCCCTACGCCGACCCGTGGTCCCAAAGTGTGGCCGAGGCATCGCGATGATCACCTCTCTTTTGATGGCCTCCTTGGTAAGCGCCAACCCGGTTTGGCTGGAACAAGCGTTCCAAGGTCGGCCCGGCTCGAAATGGACGGGCATCGTGTCGGTGGATCGGCCCGGCCCAGGCACCGAACACGACACCGGAAAGGCTTGCCGCGACGGAACGTCGGAGCGGCTCGATTTCGCCAAGCACAGCCATTTCATGGCCGGCGATAGCGCGGTCTTCCTCGACAACGAGTCGAAAACGGCCTGGATCGGTCCGCGACGACATTTTCCGTCGCCGCGAGATGCGTCGATCGAGGTCATGCGCACCGAAACCGTGTTGGGACGGACCGTTTCGGTGGTGGAAGTCCGCGATCCGCGAGGAAAAGGGCGTCGTCTTTGGGTCGACACGACCCTTCCTCTGGTGCTGCGCGGCGAACATCTGCAAGCGGATCCCGGCGGACCAGAGCGTCAATTTCTGTCGCTTCAGGTCGGGATCGCCTGTCCGTCCACGGCCTTTCATATCCCGACTGGATGGGCCGTGCAGCATGGTCCTCCCCCAGGCCCCAAAGGCCCGGACGGACGACCCGATCCCAGTCATCGGCGCCATGGCGTGGAATCACAAAAGGCCCTGGTCGAAGCGGTGGGATTCACTCCGCCCTCGCCTCCTTGGCTGCCTTTGGGATTTGCAGCCCTCAGCTGGGCTTGGGTCGACACGCGCGAGGGCAAAGCCGC
>CAIKAA010000028.1 GCA_903825275.1 uncultured Fibrobacterota bacterium
CTTGACCATCAATGGTTGGACCTTTGAACACGTTGTCTTTGATGGGACATTATTCGCTCTCGATACGTTTGTGGGGGTCACGTTTCGCCATTGCAAGTTCAATAGCATGAGGATGGACTCCTCTGTTTTCCGCGAATGCGTATTTGATAGTAGCGAACTCCATAATAGCAAATGGCTCAGAAACCAGATCCATGGAGGCGTTTTTCGGGGGATCAAAAATTACTCCATTATTCCCGTGGTTTGGAAAAGAAGCTGGGAAGAGTTGGGATGGCATGGATTGTGGCGAGAGAATCGTTTTGATAGCACCCTCATCACGAACAATTCCATGGATTCTAATGCAACCATTTGGCGCAAATCCTATTTCAGAAACTGCCATTTCGACAAGAATGACTTCCACAACATCCCTTTCATGGATGGCGACACCTACGAAAAATGTCTGTTCACAGGAAATAAACATCTTAGCTTGCTGAAGGTAGTTGATTGTCAATTCCGCGAGAACAATCGTCCAGGAATGAATTCCGTTATCCGGTCTTCTTTCTATGAATCTGACGGTGCAGAAGTGGGTCGCGCTCAAGACTGTGAAATGATCGGAAATAGGGGTGGTGGATTTTCGATTGATGATGCCATTAATTTGAAAATCAGGAATGCATCTATCGGGTTGGGTCACGCAACAAACGTGGATCATGATGCAGGTGGCATGAATATGAATAGCATTCTATCCGTTGATGGATCCGGTTCGGATTCAACAAAAAAGGGAGTCTACAAAGTCACCTCTCGAAATTTTAACGGAGAGGGCATTTGGCTAGACGACCACCTTAGAATGGAAGATTGCCTCTTCGAAAATATGGAAATCAATAATCTGTACATGTGGAGCCCGCACCTAAAGAACTGCACCTTTCGCAATATCCTGATTCGGAAACGATTTGAATACGGCGGAAATGCCAGCTATGAGGGGTGTAAATTCGAGAATGTGCGGCTAGCTCCGGGTGCCTACACAACCAAAAAAGGTGACCGGAAAACGCACACCGATTTCAAGGATTCCATTCCCTATTTCCCGTGGGAACATGTGGAGACAGATTCTGGTAAGTTGGGAAACAAGGCGAGATGACGGTGCCGAAATTGATCTTCGAAGATGGCGCAAACTCAGATTTTTCTTTGAGAAGATGCTCCAAAAAGCATTTTGCTTCCGCTGTTTTTCCTTGCCGTTAGGATTTAGGTTTGCCATCATATGGGTTTCCCCTTTCCTCCATCTCGGTCCATCATTGTCAAGATTTGTTCTCATCCGGGGCTCGGTTTATCCTTGCTTGCGAGCTTGGGACTCTGGGGCTGCGACAGCTCCTCGCCCACCATTCCTACCGAGACCAATTTCACGGTCAGTTTCTCTCGGTCCGACACGGTGGTTTCGCCCGATAGCGTCTATTGGCGGTATGCCGGTGCCACTGGCACCACGGCCTTTCCCACCGAATTGAAGTCGTATTCCGAGAAGTACAACGTCCCCATCTCGGTGCACAAAAACGTTTCCCAAGATACGGTGGTCCTGTCCTTGGTCACGCTATCGGTGGCCACCGCCCAGGTTAAAATGATGGGCGGCGTGGATGTCCCGGCCTATCCAGTGGGCAAACACCTAGACTTGGTCGCCAATCGCCTTTTGGTGGGGTATCGTGCACTTTCCAAGCTGGATCCCACCAAAAATCCCTGGACCCGCAATGGCTTGTACTCCCGGTATGCCTCACTCCTGGTTGCGGGGGACACCCTCTACAAAGGCTATCCCACCAATTGTCCGGTCGGCATCGATACCGGGGTGGTCGATAGCTTGATCCTCTCCACCGCCCTGCAGTCAAAGGATTCGGCCGCTAAAATCGCCAAAACTTGGCTGTTGAATTGGACTGGTGCTCAAGTGAAAGACACTTACCGGCGCTGGCTAGACAAGGGACTGATCCAAACAGGTACCTACAACCAGCTCTATCCCTTCGACGACCTGCCGCCCACCCAGGTGACTCCTCTTCGATTCACGGCGAGCGCCGATACCATGGTGACGGCCATCGTCCGCAAATCCAGCGGAGTGAAATTATCCGGTGCCTTTGCGGATGATTCGGGGATGGTGGGCCAAACCATCCGGATCTGGTTTTACCCGCCCAACGCAGATTCGGTGAATGCCACCGCAAAGTTTTTCCTCGACACCAC
>CAIKAA010000029.1 GCA_903825275.1 uncultured Fibrobacterota bacterium
CGACAGCACCATGGCACCAACGACCAAAGGTCGGATCCGGGGATTCATACCCAAACCTCTTCCACTTCGATCCGCGTCCATGGAAGCGGAATCCGCAGTCTCGACCAATCTTTCAGACACAGGTGCCGACCGTAGTTGAATCGAAGTTCGACCAGCGGAGCCTTGCCGTGATGGGAAAGCCAGTTCGGTCCGGGCTTGGGAATTCCCTCTGGACCTTTGGGGCCATCCCAAGTGGTCGCGATGGATCGGCCACCACGCAATTCTCGAATCAAGCCGAGAGTTCCTGACACGGCGTGCCGAGAATTCGATCCACGGGCAAAATGCATCTTGCCTCCCGAGAGAATTTCGACCAAAATGTCGCCGTCCTTGCTTTGCGAAACGAGGCTTGTCACGCTTCGATTTCGCAAATAAGCTCCTGCGGCGGCGATGTCGCGGTGCCAAACGCAATAGATGACAGGATTTGTCGATTCCGCGGTGGTTTGACGCCAACGAAAGCTTGAAATCCAAGCCCGAATCATCCTGGCTAAGATCGATCGAAGTAGGTCCATGTGGTCGGAAAGGTAACGGTTGTCTATCCTGTTGACCCAATGCCTGAATTGCCAGAAGTTGAAACTGTTCGCCGCGGACTGGAAGTACGTCTCGTCGGGGAGGTGGTCGGGTCGGTCGAGGTCCGACAGCCTGGCATTTTGGAAGCTTGCCAGGTCCAAGACCTTCAAGGACTGGCTGGGTTTCGAGTTTCTGCGATCGATCGCCGGGCGAAATACCTTCTGATTCGTCTGGAGCGGGAAGCCGAGGCGCGGTCCTTGGTGGTCCATCTTGGAATGACCGGGCAGCTCACCTACCAAGCGGACCAGGAAGAGGCGACCGACACCTTTCGACGGTTGGTTTCTGGTTACCAGAAGTCGGTCGGGGCCCACAAGATCGATTCCCACACCCATTTGGTGGCGACGTTCCTTTCGGGCGCCAGGTTGATGTTTCGGGATCCGCGCCGTTTTGGACGAATCTTGCTGATTCAGGCTTGCGAGGAAGACGATTGTCCCCGATTGGCTCGCTTGGGTCCCGATGCCTGGAAGGCGGATCCGCTTGCCCTGAAGCGAAGATGGATCGAGCGGGGTGGCAAAAGAACGGTGAAGGCGATCCTTTTGGATCAATCGATTTTTGGGGGTGTGGGGAACATCTACGCCGACGAAGCTTGCTTTGAGGCAAGGATCCGGCCCCAGCGAATTCTATCCAGTCTATCCTCGGCCAGGATTGACGTTTTGGCCAAGGCCGTCGGGTTGGTCTTGGACAAAGGCGTCCAAAATGCCGGGACGAGTTTTCGGGATTTCGTGGGCGCCGATGGCGAAAGTGGGACCAACCAGGAGGACTTGCGCGTCTATGGTCGCGGCGGCCAACTGTGCTTTCGGTGCGGTGGCGTTTTGCACAAGGCGGTGGTGGCCCAAAGAACGACCGTCTGGTGCGCCAAGTGCCAGACATGATATCTTTTGTCCAACGTGCCCAGCCTCGCCTTTTTATCCACTCGAGTTCAGCTCGAATCAGGACGAACGCTCCGATTGGGGCGTGAACGCACAAACGATGTCTCGGTCCCCGACCCGCACATCTCTCGGTACCACGCCGTTTTGCGTGTTCTCCCGGATGGCAGCCTGTATGTGGCCGACGATCATTCGGTGAACGGGGTCTTTTGTGGGGATGAACGGGTCCCGTTCGCGATCCTGCAACCAGGCCAAGAATTTCTTTTGGGATTGGTCGGCTTTCGCTACGAATAAACCACCCTTCGGCAGGCTCAGGGCATCGCCCCGCAGCTACGCCCTTGGCACCAAAGGTGCCCTGCCGATTTCGCAGTGCCGTAGCAGTCGACTAGGCTCATCGGAACCACAGGCGAAGCCTGTCTAAGGGACAGGCTTTCGGGGTATCAGGCCCGAGGAGAATGACAACCCATCGTACTCCTCGGAACTCGCCCTTTAACCAGCCCTAGGGCATGTAGATCACGGCGTCCCAAAGGTCGGGAGGAATGAGGCCTCCACTGAAGTTGGGGGCGATGGTGGGGCATGCGTGAAGGATCACGGGGTTTGGCAAAGGATCACCAATTCGCTCCACGCAGGACTCGAAGGCTTTGGACATCACCAGGGATTTTACCTTGGTGGCGATGCGCCGGGGGGCGTCTCCGGGTCGGATCCAGGCCTCGACGACGAAGGAATCCCTGGGAGACAAGGTTGGGAAATCGGAGGACGTCAAGGATCCTTGCTTCAAAACCCCGCGGAACATTCCGCTGTCGTTCATCAGCCACAGCCGACTTTCTCCCATCACCAGGGTGTCCCCGGTAACACGTCCGAGCATCCTGAACTTATGGATCGGGATGCCTGGAATCGTGACCATGGTGACAATGTCCGGGGCCTGCAATGGACCCGAACCAGCTTGGGTGCTGGGGGAATGGCTGATTCCTTCGGTGCAGCCTGGGACCCGGTTTGGGGCGCTTTGATTCGAAATGGTGGTGAGGCATTTCGTCGGATCAGGGAGCGAGGAGTTCGCGACTTGGACTTGGACATCCAACGAATCGGGAGGCGTGTGGTCGCTGGAGTTCATCCAGGCTTCGACGAGGAACGTGCCTGAGTCTGGGGGGAGAGTGATCACTCCGGCAGAATCGGTCAGGATTCCTCGCGACTCCAGTCGGGTCGAATCCGAGGTCTGGGATCCGACTCCCCACAGCCGCCATTGCCGGGCGCCAACGACTTGGGTCGAACCACTACCTTCTTTGGGGTTGGCGATCAAGAATATTTGGATGGGGGAATTGGCGGGCCCGGGCACCTCGACGCCGCCTCCGCTACAGCCCGCGAGTATGCCTGCCAAAAACAGAAATCCGAGTCGATTAACCATGTTCGGAACGATACCTTTCCAGACTTGAGGTCAGCGGAAACATCTGGAAATTGACCTGCAGAACCTGGTCGGCGGAATCTTCGTCTGTCGCGGTTTCCGCCAGGATCTCCTTGCGGGTTCGTTCGAGGATTTCGCGGACTCGGGAAAGGCGTCTTCGGCTGACGGAAACTGTCACCGATGAAATGTGGGTATCCGGGCTTTCGGGAAGCGAGAGCCGATCTTGGGAAAGCAAGATCATCTGCCGTTTCAAAGAGCGGAGAATTTCTGGCGGGACATCACCGGGAGTCAGCCGTGGGAAGGAGTATTCCCAACCTCCGTCGGGCGAAGCCTTCAATAATTCCAATCGCTCCAGAAGTTTGAGGGATCGCTCCACCTCTTGAGGTTGGGCGGGAGGTTGGAAGAATCCCGCCATCTGCGCTGCGGTAGACAGCTTGGAAAAAACCGCCACTTCACGCACGGCGATGTGCAGCCAATTCGTAAAAAATTCCGATTGTTCGCCGTTCACCCGTCCCACGGCTCGATAAGCTTGCAGTCGCAGGAGTTCGGACAACAGGTCTCGGCGTTTGTCCAGATGCGTTTCCTGGCCATACCGAACCAGAAATTGAAAGTACTTGGCGGCATCCCCGGCAAGCCCAAGCGCGGGAAGGCACTTTTCGGAGGAATCCTCGGAAAGGTTCCGACGCCCTTGGATGACTTCCGAAAGAAACGCGTGGGAGGCGAAACCTGCTTTTTTGGCGAAGGTTCTGTAGGAGAACGCCTTCGACAAGGTCCGTTTCGCTTCAAACCACTCCTTCAAGAAATCCCGGTGGTCCAAGTAAGTGAACACCTCGGGAAGAGTTGTCAGGTGGTCTTTGTGCGAATTGATTTGGTTGTCCTTGTTCATCGCTTCTTTCAAGGTAGCGCGATTCCACTCCCAAGACCTAGCGCTGGGAGCCCATCGCGGCATTTGTCGTACTCCCCAGGGGAACAAGGTGGGGATCAACCCTGGACTCGATTGGGGTACAGCAAATTTTCTGGAAGAAGGATTCTCATGGCCGATCCAATAAATGGAATTGCAACTTATCTATGAACTCGGTCAATGGTCGTTTGTTGGGCGATCGCTCCGCTAAGCTTTTGCAGTTTTAGCGGTTTATCGTTGGTTTTTGGGAGGTTGAGATGTCCGTTCTGTTTCCTGTCGTGGTGGTCGGGTCTGGCAATATGGGTGCCGCTTTGGCGCGCTGTCTTCGCCAAGCCAATCCGGATGGGATCATCTTTGGCGTGGACCCCGACAAAAGTCGGTTGGAGTTGCTGGAAGCCGAAGGGGTTCTTAAACCAGCCGTGGACGATTGGACTCTTCCCAAAGGCACTTTAGTCCTGGCGATCAAACCCCAAGTCCTGGAGGCGGTGGCAGCTCTCCTCAAGCCTCGATTGGGACCAGAGGTCGTCATCCTTTCGATTTTGGCTGGAGTCCCTTTGGCGCGTTTGCGCTTGGCAATGGGAACCGAACGGGTGGTCCGCACCATGCCGAACTTGCCCCTGACCGTTGGAGCTGGCGCTACCGCTATCGCCACCGATGGCTGTTCCCCTGATCTGATCGCTCAAGCTCGTGCGCTCCTTCAGCCCACGGGTGAGGTGGTAGAAGTCTTGGAATCCCAATTGGATGCGGTGACCGGCTTGTCTGGATCGGGGCCCGCGTATGTCCTCAAGTTTCTGATGGCCTTGGAAGATGGAGGCGTTCTTGCCGGATTGCCTCGGGTGGTGGCTCGTAAATTGGCCACGGCAACGGTGGCAGGAACTTTGCGATTGGTTTCGGAATCGGGTGAAGAGCCGGATGTTTTGCGCGGCCAGGTGACGTCTCCTGGTGGGACAACGATTTTCGGGCTCCAGGCCCTCGAGCAAGGCGGATTTACGGCCTCGGTCATGCAAGCCGTTCAAGCGGCAACCCTTCGTTCCAAGGAACTCGGTAAAAGTTGATCGGACTCTAAAGAATCCGCAATTGTTCTGCGAATCCGGCGCTTACCGGGTAAATTCACAGCCGTCAAAGTGCCCCGAGTCGAGGAGATCGATATGGATTCTCAAATACGCATCGTCAAAAGTCGAACGTGGGCGTTTTCGGGACTCTCCGTATTCAGCTTGTTTTTGCTTGTGGCTCCCTTGCACGCCACCATCACGCCTTGTGCAGCGGTAGATTTTCCCACTCTACAGGGTTGCATCAACAAGGCCGCCTTGGCGAAGGATACCGGTCGTACCGATACCGTTCTGGTCAATGTGGCCTCAGGGACTTATTTCGGGGCCCAAATTCGCATCAACCAAAGAAAGAACCTTTGGATCCTCGGCGATACCCTTGCCGCCGAGTCTGCTCAACCGCGCATCGTCTACCAAGATCAAATCCATGTGAATACCGACACGATCCAGGCGATGCGCGAAGACACGTCTTTGGCCAATGTCTATGGGCAAAACAATGGCACGGTGTGGGTCTACCATTCCGACAACATCCGGTTGATGGGGCTTTTGATCGATGGCAACAACTCCACTGCCACAACCAATGTTACGGGGCATATTTTCGCCTACGGAGCGAATTTGGGGAAAGCCCATCCCGTGGAAATCCGCGGAAATGTGGGCGTCAACATCCTGAATTCCCGCAATGTCCAGCTGCGGTATTTGTCGGTGACCAATGCCTGGAACGGCATTTCGATCATCTCTCCCAACCTAGGTGGCGCCTTCGCCTTCCCCGATCCCAACGACCCCCTCGCCGAGCTCGTCGCGACCTTGCCTACCAGCCGCGCCGGATTGTACGGGAACCACCTGATCGAACGGTGCCGCATCCACGACAACACCTTCGGCATGTTGTTCCAGCGGGATTGGGATCTGTCCTCCGTCATCCGCAACAATCTGTTTTGGGGCAACTATCTCCGCCATTGGAGTGATCCCAAGACCCCTCGGGGATACGTGACCAACTTGGAGGTGCTCGACAAGGCGGTGCGTGCGGATGGGAGCTATCGGTCGCTGGCGTACACGACGGTGGGTGGAGCCTTTTTGATGACGGATGTCGCGCTGACTCCTTACCGGATCCACAACAACACATTTTACAACAACGCCACGATCTTCTCCGGGTATTACAAGACCGGGACCCAGCACCTCTTCTACAACAATTTGGTGGGTCGGCCCTACCAGTTTTTCCGTTCCGCCGTGGATCTCAACGTTCAACTCAATGCCGATGGGGTTACCTTCGGAAACGGTTACACCCAGACAGAGCGCACTTCGGAGATGCTGCAGTACCTGTCTGAACACCAACGCTCCAACCGCGTTGTGGTCCAGGACAGCATTCCTTTGAACCCCAATGTGGTCCCGAATTATTGGGGTGCCTTGGGTGGGAACTTCCGGCTTTACAACATGCGAATGATTCGCACAGTTCTGCCGGCTGGGTTCTCGGATTGGCTGGTCAATGGAGGTCGAGGGTGGTCCAACCAACAAGGCGATCAAGATTCCTTGGGAATGACTTGGGTTCCGGATACCGCGGCACTAGGCACCATCGCTGTACAAGGCGATACCGGTGGAATCGTGCGTTGGATTCGACACAACATGTGGGCGGGTGCGCGCAAAGATCCTGGAAGCACGGGGCGGGACGTGATGGATCCCAATCCAATTCCAGCCAATGGGGCTCCTTGGTGTCCCCCCTGGATTCCCTTCAACATTCGCGCCTCCTTGGGGGATCCAACGATCTTTCGCAATACGGCAGGCTTCGATGTTCGTTGGACCCTCGGTCTTCCCATCGACACCGTCTCGCCGAAAACCTCGGCAGGTTGGTTGGCTCCGTTGCCGACCACGAATCTCGGACTCAAGGGTTGGAACAGCTATGAAGGCTCGCCCACCCAGCCCTTGGCGATCGGCGCCTATGACCCCGCAGGTGGATGGGCCGCCCCTTCGAAACGATTGGTGCTGCGCGACACCTTGATTGAAAGCGTGAGCGATTCGATTGTCAAATTCCGTCTCAACGTTTCTGGCCAAGGAATCTCTAATTCGGACATCACCAAGCTCGAAGTCTATTCGGCCAAATTCTACAACGACGTGCCGGTTTCCGATACCCTTTATAACCAAGGACCAGCCGCTGGGGGGGGGACCACAACCCGCGTCAATTCGATCCTTTCCAGCAAACCTTGGCCACTTCCTTACAACTTTTTAAAGACCGACTATGATCGACCTGGATACCAAGTCGACGATTCGTTGACCAAAAACAAGCTGCAATCCGGCAATGAATTTGTGGCACGCATTGGAGCCGCAAACCGTCTGCCTCCCGATTCGTTGTACGCTCGCGCCGAAGTGGTGTTGCTGGCGACCCTTGCCGATGGATCGCAGATTTTCTCGAACCCTGGCGTCTTCATGTTTTCCCGCCCTCGCTTCCAATTCAGTGTCACGGTTTTGGATGCCGCGACCGGCAAGCCGCTCCCTGCGGATGCCGATGGAATCTCGATTGTGGCGCAGGCCCGCCAACCCTTGAAGGTGGTGATCAAGGCGAAAACGGTCGCGGTTTTGCCCGTACCGTTCAAAGGATATGGAAACCTGCAGATGGGCGATGCCGGCTTGCTCCACGGGGATGGAAGGCAGTTGGAAAAGGAACTGCTTGGGGTCTGGTCCGTTCGCCACCCCAACGATACCATCACCCCAGGCTTCGACCAAAATGATTCGGTGCTCGATACCCTTCGCGCGGATCTTAGCCCCTCCCACGGAACCCTTCGGTACACGGCGGTGTTTAGAGATAAAAACGGATTCCCATTGCCCTATTACATCGAAGGGCGCTCGGCTCCCATCAAGGTCGTGTCAGGCTCCATCTATCAGGTGACGATCGATTCGATCCTGCGGTACGATACCCTGCCGATTCTGACGCCCAGTGTGAAACTCAAGGTCGCTGCCAACGAAAAGCTGGCTGGCCGTCGAGATACCATGTTGGTGGATGGCACCGATTCCAGCTTGAACGTGACAAAGATCGTGAAGGGAGAACGCCTTCTGATCGTCTTGCAGGTGCGTGACAAGTACGGAAACAAGGTTCTCGACTCGACCAGCGCAACCAATGGACTTCAGATCAAAATTGGACACGTTTTGTCCAACGGTCGTTACTCCAACACGACCACGGATGCTTCGATGTTGAGCTTGGATTCGGGGGTCGGTAGCTATCAGACAATCCGTTTGGATTTCGATTCCAACGGTCGAGCGACCGCGGTGTTGCGCGTGAATCCACTGGCGACCAATTCCACTTTGGCGGCCCTGCGCGCTTCCATCATCGATTCCAATGGGTTGGAAATTGGAACGCCTGGGTCCGCCCGGGATTCGGGGATCGCGGATACCGCCTGGCTCAGGACCGATCGAGCCCCCATTTATGTCCAATGGTCGGACACTTTTGGAAGAGTCTTCAAGCCCATTTCGGCAGGTTGGGTCGGACAGTGGTACCCCGTGCGTTTGAAGGTGGTCAAAGATTTGAGAGGAAGTCCCTTTACCGGCGACATCGCTGCAGCCTCGCTTGGGCCGGTATTTTTTCATCCTGCCAAAGGGGATACTTCCCGGGTGAACCTAATGACGTTCACCGGAGATTCCTTGAGCGCGATCGTGTGGATTCGCGCGGATGATTCGGTGACGGGGGCCTGGATCAAGGGGGGTAAGGATTCTGCAGCGGACAGTGTTGGAAATCTGAACTTCCGGTATCCCCAAGTGGTCAGCGCCTCGTTCCATGATCACAATTGCGATGGAAAAATCGATTCCTTGGTGGTTCGCCTAAATGGCCCCTTGGCCTTCCGGGCTCTGGTCGGAGTTGTAGCTGGTGACTCGCTGGATGCGAAATTTCCTCACCAACTTCTCAGCCCTTCGGCATTTGGTGTTCCGTCCCATGCCTACATCTACTCGGATACCGTCCTCAGCTACGCCTGGACGCCCGATTCCATGCTTGCAGCGGATGCCCAAGCGAACCGAATCACCATCGGCAATCCTCTGACGGTGGGAAGAGTGCTCCATTACACTTTGCCTCAGCTTCTAGACAAAGCTCCTCCGATCGCGATTTCCGCCTTTGACCAGCAGACCTGGGCGAATGGATCGACGGATTCTTTGGTGGTCAAGTTCAGCGAGACGATCGATCTATCCAAATTCGCGACCGGATCTTCGCCGCCCTTTGCCGTTGTTCGCGCTGGGGTTGCCACATCCATGACCGCGGCGAAATTGTTGAAACCAGTGGTCGCCATGGACAGCGGCGTCTACGCGTTCGTATTCTCTGGGCCATCTGGACTTTTGCAAATGGGTGATTCTCTGGTGATCGATGGAACATCGGTCTCTGATTTGGCCGGAAACCTGTCGGGCACAAGCTGTCCCAATCTTCCTTTTTGGGTCGAACTCCATCCCAAGTACCAGCCGACCCAGGGTTATGTGCTCGATGTCGATGGCGACGGCAATGCGGATTCCGTCCATTTAGGATTCAAAGACACTTTGGGGGTTCTTCCAAACTCCATCTTAGTGCAGTGGGGCACTCCTGCGGAAACCCTCACGGTGACTCGTGAACAATTGGTGTCCTTGGGAGTCAAAACCTCTGATTCGGCGTTCACTGTTCCCACCAATGGTTGGCATGGCCAGACGATCCTGATCGATGGGGATACGATCTACAATGCACCAAGGACCGTAGGACCGAAAGACACGGCAAGCTTCGATGGTGGGTTGAGCTTTGAGATGCTGGTCGACAGAGTGCCGCCGGTGGTCATCCGGTCTCGGTTGAAATGGAAAGCGAATCTAAGTCTTTCCGTTTCCTTTGATCGTCCGCCTCTGGATACTCTTGTTGTGGACTTTTCCGAAGGGGTCACGGGGTGCGCTGTAGGTGCTGATCCATCCAAGTGCTTGAAGGCCAATGGCTTGAACCAACCCATCTTCTCGGAAGGTTCCTCCATCATCAGCACCACGAGTACCCAATGGACCATCCTTGTCCCTCGTGCGAAAAATTCCATTTGGCCAGGCAATTTCATTCGGGCGACGGCTGTCGATTCTGGAGGCGCTTTGGCCGACAAATCGAGGTTCAATTTCGCGGGGAACAACAGCCCGTACGTGAAAGTCCTGGGGGATCCCGTACCTCCCTCTCGTGGATTGATGTTGGATCGAGATGGGGATGGTCGTGTCGATGCGGTCTTGCTCCAGTACTACATCAAGCCAAACGTGGACAAGCTTCCCTCCTTCGAATTCGATTGGGGAGATTCTTCGGGAGTACCCGTCGTATTGGCCTCGGATTCGTCCTTCTCGATCGACTCGACGCATTGGATTGCGGTGTTGAAGTCGCCAGGAAAGTATCCCGCCACGGGATATGCCCCCGCCGGGATCAAGTACAACAATGGTCGGCAGAAATCGCAAACCATGACGTATGGGTTTCCGGTTCGCGACAGTGCGGGTCCGGTCTTGAAGCCGAAGGCCATTCTCTGCCCTTCCTCGTTGCTCAATGGATCGGACACGGTCTACGTTTGGCCGTCAGAGGCTCTCAATCCTCCCCTGGGTGCCGTTTTGTTGGAATTCCGACGCAACGGAGTTTTGGTGCCACCGGAAAGCATCAAATTCCAATCGGCAATTGCCTTGGCAAATGGTTCCTGGCAGGTGGTGATTGGACCGGGTAGCGCGTACCGCCCCTCCCCCGGAGACCAGACTCGGTTGTCCACGTCTGGATCGGTTGTGGATACGGTGACGTCCGCGAACCTACCCAATCCAAATCATGCTTGGGTCACCTTGGTGGGAAGCTTGCGTGTTCCTTACGCCTCGTCCTATCTCGATTTGACCAAGGATGGCCGGATCGATGCGGCGGTCTTTGATTTTGCGAGCCCCGTCGATTCAGGGACCCGGATTCGCGTCTTCGATCCCGCCGGTTCGGATGCCTATCGTGAATACACCGTGTCTGCGGCGGATTTAGGCAAGACCCACATCCAGTTTTCCTTTGCGGACAATCCGTGGGGGCAGGACGTGACCTCGTTGATCAAACCCGATCTTGGTTTGTTGTTGCCCTCGTTGGCCTTGGACACGAATGTGTTCAAGGGCGGCAAATTCAACATCCAGGACCGCGTGGAGCCGGTGGTCAGTTCATGCAAACTGCGCTACACCAGTGACACGTCGACTGTCGATACGCTGGTCTGCAGGGTTTCTGAGCCAGTCACCTTCGATCCCACGAAGTCCGTCCTTCGCTACAAATCCTCTTCGGAACCGTCCGATACCGGAATTGCCATCATTGCCGATCCTCGCTACACCATGGTGTACGACCCCCTCAAGGGAACCATCACCCTGTTGTTGAAGCCCTTCCCGACAGGGTATGCCAACCCAGCCTCAGGGGATAGCTTGCGCCTTTCGTTGAACGGAGTGACGGATCCGTTTGGAAATGCACCTGGACCGAAAACCAAGTGGGTTCAGGTCCTCGCGAACCAGCGGGTCTTCCCGCCTGTGATTCAAGTCTCCAACCCGGTGATCACCAATGATCATTATTCGGGTCAAAAGATCCCAGGAAACCCGATCATCCTCGTTGGACGGGAATCCTCTCCAGACGGTTCAAAACCCTGGGCTTCGTTGACTCCTGCAGGAACATGGATTCCGGGTTCGAACACCTACACTCCAGGAACCAAGGGGTCGAATCCAGGAGAAAACCTCGCGGGAACGGTCATCTTCATCCAAACCAATCTGCCCACGACCATCAAGATCTACATCTACGACAACGTGGGAACCTATGTCGGGCAGGCATTCCAATATGTCTCGCAAGAAATGCTCGATCAATTGGCCAAGCAAACCAATGCCAAGACGGGAATGGTCGATGTGGGGATCTTGTGGAAGGGACAACGCGAAGATGGCAGGTTGGTGAGTTCGGGAGTGTACACAGTCCGACTCCTGGCCCAGCGGGATCCCGTCGACGAAGAAAAGGCCCAAGGGAAAACCACCAGTTCCATCTACAACCGATTGGTCAACGTCGGTGTCCACCTGCGCTTGAACAAGAACTGGTTCTAGGAAGTCCGCCCTCGAGGAAGGCTCGGGGCGGACGGGAGGCGGGGGTGAGCTCCATCTGGTCCCATCCCCAAAATCCTTTCGTAAGGCTTCCCGCAGCCCTTCAATAGGACAGGCTTGTGGACTGCTCGACGAAACCGGCAGGACACTTTTGGTGCCAAGGGCGAATGCCCTTGTCGAAGGGCTTGGCTTCCAGACTTGAGATTGCTGACCAAAGTCCCCGCCGGCCTTCGATACAACCCACCGCGGTGCGGTGGGTCACTCAGGCAACGGCGGGGTGTTCCCTGAGGCTCCCCTGAGCTTGGTCGACCGCCATGGTTGGAAATTGGCTGCGGGGCACCTTCGGTGCCAAAGGTGGTTTCGTCGGTCCACAAGCGGTCAGGCGAGCTACTTCTTGCGGCCTTTGTTGCGGTGGATGATGTCTTCGCGGGGCCCCGAGATGTAGTCCTCATAGCTGCCTTGGTAATCAATGACCTGGCCATCGATGATCTCGATCACGCGGGTGGCCAACGAGCTCACGAAGGTGCGGTCGTGGGAGACAAACAGCAAGGTTCCCTGGTATTCCTTCAGCTCTTCGTTCAAGGCTGCGATCGCTTCCAGATCCAGGTGGTTGGTGGGTTCGTCGAGGATGATCGTGTTGGATTGTTGGGCCATCAACATGGCGAACAACAGCCGTGCCTTCTCGCCGCCCGAAAGCACTTTGGTGAACTTCATTTGGGCTTCGCCCGAAAACAACATGCGACCCAAAAGGGCCCGGATTTCTTGCTGGGTCCAGGTGGGACGGAATTGGTAGAGCCAATCGAAGGCGGTCATTTCCGGGTCCAACAGCTCGAAGGGGTCTTGGGGGAAGTAGGACTTGTTGGCGCTTTGGCCCCACACGATCGACCCCGACAAGGGCTCGATCTGTCCCATCAGAAGTTTGAGCAAGGTGGTCTTGCCCACGCCGTTCACCCCGATGATCGCGACCTTCTCGCCATTGACGATGTCGATGTTCACTTTGGAATACAGAACCTTGTCGGCCTCGAAGCCCATGGCGAGGTCCTTGAAGCTCACCGCTTGGCGACCGCAAGGCTTCTCGATCTTCAGCACGGGCCGAGGGGCCACGCGGGAGCTGGGGCGCAGCTCGACCATGTCTTCCTTGATCTTCTCCAATTGCTTTTGGCGGGAGCTGGCCTGGGCCGCTTTGGAGGCGTTGGCCGAGAACCGAGCCACGAAGTCCTGGAGGTCTTCCTTCTTCTTCTGCATCCGGTCGTTGTGGGCCTGGGCGCGCTCGCGGGCCTGCCGGACGGCGGTTTCCCACTGCGAGTAGTTGCCGGTGAACTGGTTGATTTCCTTGTAGTCGACATCCAAAATGTGGGTGCAGACATTGTCGAGAAAGTGGCGGTCGTGGGAAATGACCACGACCATGCCCTCGTATTGGTTCAAGGTCTTTTCCAGCCAGGAGATCGTGTGGATGTCCAGGTGGTTGGTGGGCTCGTCGAGCATCAAAATGTCGGGGCGGGCGAAGAGAGCCTGGGCCAAGAGAACGCGCAATTTCCAGCCGCCGACAAGACTTGTCAAGGGCGCGGTATGCTGTTCGGTGGAAATGCCCAAACCTTCCAACAGTTCCCCGGCGCGGGCTTCGGCCATGTAGCCGTCGAGGTCGGCGAATTCCATTTCGAGGTCGGCGACCAAATGGCCTTCCTCTTCGGTCATCTCGTCTTTGCCATACAGCTCTTCACGCTTTTTCAGCACCTCCCAGAACCGCGCATGCCCCTGGAGAACCGTGTCCAAGATGGAATAGCCGTCGAAGGTGTTGTGGTCTTGGCGCAGGTAGCCGCGAGTTCGGCCCGGCTCGAACTCGATGTTGCCGTCGGTTTGTTCTTCTTCTCCCTGCAAGATCTTGATCAGGGTGGTTTTGCCCGACCCATTGGCGCCAATCAATCCGTAGCGGTTGCCCGTTTTGAGCTTGAGGTTGACATTCGAATAGAGGACGCGGTCCCCGAATTGCATGGACAGTTCGTTGATGATGATCATAAGCGGACCAAATGTAACTCGTGTGGTCCCTGGACAGGCTTTGCTGGGCCAGTGCAGACACCCGGACAGGCCCATACCCAACCCCACCACCGCGCCAGCCGCCCGCAGGGGCGCCGAAGGCGGGCCACGGCAAATCGGCGTAGGGGTCAGGCATGCCTGACCCCTGAAATCCCGACCCGTGGCCGCGCGCGATAGCGCAAGCCCGCAGGGTGGCGGCCCCCGCCCGGCGGGGGAGGCGCCCAAATCAATGTCTAGAAAATCGCCTTGGCCTCGCAGGACAATTTTTGGAACCACGGTCGATCCGGCTCTTGGCGCGCAAGCCATTCCGCCTTGGCTTGGACATGGTCTTTCCAGGCCCACTCCAACGAACTGGATGCCCGCCAGGTGACGCCATCGGGGAAACCGTCGGATAGGCGCGAACCGGCCAAAGCGTCTACTTGGGCCGAGGCGCGACGGAGCTCGGCTCGCAACGACAATCCGTGGGGAAGGCTGGCGCGAACCGAAGCGTAGGGAGCTTGGAGGGTGGCGGAAAACGAATTGCGCGGCTCGGACCCTTCGGCCCATTTGGAATACCAGCCAGGACGCAATTCCAACACGCGCAACAAGCGCAGGGCGACCGAGGGATCGGTGGACCAGTAGGATTCGAGCCGGAGGCGATCGGGTTGGTTGTCGCGCAAATCCCCGTGCGTGCCCTGGAGCTCGAAGCGATGGCCAGAAGTCGTGGAAGTCGTCCAATGGAGTTTTTGGTTCAGGTCGCGCAGTTTCGACACCAGGGGAGACGATTGCACGGTGAGGGTGCGGGTCCAACCCAGCTCCAGACGATTTTTGTCGCGAGTCCACCAGCCTTCGCACCCAAGTTCGGATCGGCCCGTGATGGATTGGGACAGTCCGGCGTCGGCGAAATGGGGGATGATTCGGCCTGCCGAGCTGTCGCTTTCTTCCCAATCGCCATGGCCGCGGACGCCGATGTCGGCCAACAGCCCCTCCAGATCGGGGAACAGCTTTTTGGGCTCCAGTTCAAGTTCTCCGGAAAGGGCTCTTTGGGACGCGAGGACGGGCGGGCGCGAGGTGTCCAAGCGCGGGCCAGCGAGCCGCAAGTTGCCCTCGTCGGAGGGGATGACGACCCGCAACAGGGTGTCGTAGCGATAGGTTCCGGTTCCCACCGGGACCGTGTCGTAGCGCGGGATTTCTGGTTGGTAGGAAGAGGTGGACAACTTCCACTTTCCCAAGCTGCGCAAACCGGGGGACGGCCAAAACCCCGCGCTGGCTGAACCAAGCCAACTTTTTGATGTCACCCAGGGGAGCGACGGAATTTGTCTGGTCTGAAGATTCTTCCAATCGACCTCAAAATCCACATCTCCCTTCGAGGGGGTCCATTGGAATTGGGAATTGGCGCCCACCGAGACGGCGGTGTTGGCGAAGGGGGAGGCAAGGGACGGGCGGGTGGCGTCCTTGCGGCCAGACCCAAAAAGCTTGAGTTGGACGTTGGTTCCCTGGGGACGCCAGGAAGATCCGGCAAGCGTCATCAAACTTGTCCGCCGATGTTGCTCCAAGCCTTGCCAACTGTCGCGGGTTTCGGAGCCGATTTCGAGGGATGGCGAAAATTCACCCACGGGCCAGGCGACTCTGGCTTTGGAACGCGTCTGCTCCAGGGGAAGTCTTCCGTCATCGAGCCGCACCCATTCCATCGAGGACAAAATTTGGTTGTCGGCGCTTTTGTCGACCCCGATCGCGGTGGAGGCGCGACTGGCCCATCCCGCCGAATCGACCCGTCCGCCCACCTCGGTCGTGATCCCGATTCCGGGCAACAAGGACCAGTTCAACGAGCCGTCGCCCGAGGTTCGTTCTCCGCCAGAGGGGCTCCAAAGTCCGCCGCTTTGGGAGCCCAAGCTGTCGGTGGCGGAAAATCCGTGGAATCGCGCGTCCAATCGATCGGCGTGCAAGGTCGTCGTCAGTCGCCCCAAACCTCCTTGGGACAGAAATTGGCCAATCCGGAATCCACTGGCCCCCGATCCAAACGTTCCGGTCCTTCGCGCATCAAGACCGGAAACCACGTTGGGGTCGAAATCGCTGCCGCGCAGATCGGTGGCGACCCAAATGGCGGAATCGCCCAAGTGCAACCGAACCCCGGCTTCGCCGACCTGGGAAGGCAAGGGCAGAATTTGTCCATCGGGCAGGGTGGCGGGGTTCGATCCGGCTCCGATCAGTGCGCTTCGCGTCAGGGAATCGGGCGCGTAACTGAGCGGTCGCGAGGCATCGTCGCTTTGGCGCGCCGCCCAGGCTTCCCAGCGAAGGATGCCTTTTTTTCCCACGGTCCGGGAGGCGGCAAAAGATTGCTCGTAGTCGATGTCGGCGGATTGGAACTCCACTTCGATCAGGTCGGAGGTCGAGATCCGGCGATGGGGGTTGAAATCCAAAAGCCCATCGGAATAGCGCACCAGGTAGTCGGCGTCGGAGCCACGTTTCATGGCTTCGCCATTGATGCGGACGCGTTCGGTTCCAGGCACCACGACGCCGTGCAGTCCTCCTTGCCAGGATGCCAGGACATAGCCTTCCTGACGACCCTCCACGCCCGGAAGGACGACGCGTTTCCATTTGGCCACTGGTCCGCCCAGGGCAACGCTCACCGTGTCGGTTTCTCCTTTCCAGAGGCCGGACACTCCGCGGATGCGGCGTTCGAATCCGGGAGCGAGGTCGGGCGGGATTTTCCATTCCAAGTCGCCCAAACGAAGCCGCCAGTGCTTGGATTCGAGTTCCAAGAAGATCTCGTCGATCTGGCGCAACGAGGCGCTGGACCCTTGGGGCGAGAGAGGCATGTCGCCATCGGAAAGGCGGGCCGAGAGGTGGATTCCCGGAGACAACTCGCCATCGGCCGTCAGGTAAAGGGTTTGGTCGAGGGCCACGCCGCCATTCGAGCCCACGCCGACCTTGATGGTTTTGGAGCCACCGATCTTGAGCCCGGACGCCGTGTCGGATTTTGACGGACCTCCCTTTCCCGTGCCGATTGAAAGGGCTGCGGCCGTGTCGAGGTCCTGGCTTCGGTAACGGTGGAACTCCATGGGAAGCCAGGGCACGAGGAGGGTGGATTCCCGAGCCACGGGCCTTGCCGAATCCGGTGGGGAAACGGTTTTGACAGAATCTGGCTTATTGAATCCTTGCGCTTGGGTCGGGGGAAGGGACCCATTAGTTCCGGTCAGGGTACGGTTTGGTTCCTGTGTCGCTGTTTCGTGAATGGAGTCGAGGGGGAACGAACCAATGTCTTGGGCAGAAAGGGGTCCTGCCAGAAGAACTAGGACGCAGATCCCGTATCGGAACAGGGGGAGCACGCCGGCACTCGTGCATTGTCTCGTAAATAACTTGATGAATTCGTTAGGCCGCTCGCCCTTCGAGACGCCCATTTCATGGGTTCCTCAGGATGAGCGGCATTAGAGTAGTCACCACCGATACTTCACTTTAGTCGGCGAGCTTCACGGCCTCGTCGAGCTGCACCGACGCCAGCTGCGAGATGCCCTTGATCTCCTGCGTGACGCCATAGAGCATGTCGGAAGCGCCCATGGTGCGCTTGTTGTGGGTCACCACGATGAACTGGGTCTGGTGCGAGAACTTGCGCAACAAGTCGACGAAACGGCCAATGTTGGCGTCGTCCAGCGGCGCGTCGACTTCGTCCATGATGCAGTACGGCGAAGGACGGATCAGGTACAGCGCGAACAAGAGGGCTGTGGCCGTGAGGGCGCGCTCGCCACCCGACAACAGCGAGATGGCCTGCATTTTCTTGCCGGTGGGACGGGCGTGGATGTCGATGCGAGCCTCCAGGGGGTCGACGTCGGGATCCAGTTCCAGCTTGCCTTCGCCGCCACCAAACAGCGTGCTGAAGACGTTTTGGAAATTCACCCGCACCTGCTCGAAGGTGGCCACAAAACGTTCGCGAGCCATTTTGTCGAGCCGCTTGATGGCCCGTTCCAAACTGTTTTTGGCCTTGGACAGGTCGTCGCACTGCCGTTGGACTTCGTCCAGGCGGGCCTTTTCCTGTTCGTATTCTTCCAGCGCCTGGGGGTTGAGCGGCCCCAAATTCTTGAGCTTGCTGCGCAGTTCTTCGATGGCCTTGGGGGCCGAGCCGAATTCATAGCCTTCGGGAACCGGTTCGGGTTCGGCTTGGCTGTCCAGATCCAGTTCCCAGGTTTCAAACGCGCGCTGCCGCAAGCGCCCGTCTTCGCCCGAGGAGTCGGCGCGGGCCAGGTCGGCTTGGTGAATGGCTTGGGACAGTTCGTCGATGCGCCGGGTGTGGCCGCGAACGCCGGCGAGTTTTTCTTCCACCGCCAGCACCGCCGCGTCGTAGATCTCGCGGGCCTGGTCGCGGCGGCGTTGGACTTGGACCAAATCTTCCCGGGCGCGCGAGGCCTGTTCTTCGAGCTTGGAGACAATTTCCGTCCGCTGGGCCACTTGGGATTCCAGGGAGTCGAGCTCGACCAGCAGGAATTCGCGTCGTTCTTCGATTTCCGTCAAGCGCCGTTCCGAGGCTTCGGCCTGGGCTTCCAAACGGCGGACGTCTCCAGACAGCCGCGAGAGTTCCCGTTCGGATTGACGGATTCCGTCTTCGGCTTCTTGCAATTCAGCTTCGGCTTCGGAGCGGGCTTCTTCGGCCGAGCGGGCGGCGTTCTCGCGAACCTGTTTTTCTTCGGTAAGGGTTTCTACCTGGTCGCGCGCCTTGCTCACCCTGGCTTCCAACGGTTCCACCGAAGGGGTCACCACTTCCAAGCGCTTGCGAAGTTCCACGGCGCGGTCGGTGGCGGCGCCACTTTGGGCTTCCAAACGGCTCCAGGCGGCGTCGGCTTCCTGGAAGCGACGGCGGGCGTCGGTCAGTTGGCGATCGACCTCCCGCCAACGCTCTTGCAATTCGCCTCGGCGAGCTGCCCATTCCACGCGTTCTTCCTGGGCCCGTTCCAATTCGGTTTCGGCGGTTTCCAGTTCCACGGCCAGATCTTCCGTGAGCTGGTGGCGTTTGAGCAAGCCCATCGATTCGCCCGATTTACGGCCACCGGCCACGATGCCCGATCCATGGGCCCGCAGTCCGGGCGCGGCAAACCAAACGTCGGTGCCGCGGTGGTCCTGCGACAACCGCAAGGCGGTGGCATCGTCTTCGACCAGGCACACGTTGCCCAACAGCAATTCGACCGCCGGCTTGAGGCTTGGCTCGCACTGGACAAAATCTGTGGCCCAGCCGATCACGCCGGGACCTGCCACGTTGGGCCGGGGCCGGGCGGACTGGAGGGATTCGATGGGGACCAGCACCGCGGTGCCCTTGCCTTGCTTCAAGAGCCGCAACGCCGCTTCCGCGCTTTGGCGGTTGTCGGACAAAACGTACTGGAGCGAATCGCCCAACACCTCTTCGACGCGTTCCAGCATTTTGGGGTCGGCGCGCAGGTGGTCGGCCAAAATGCCGCGCACTCCCGACGGTTTTTGGCTGTCGGACAACAAGGCCTTGGCGCCTTCGCCCAATCCTTCCAGGCCGCGATTCATCCGTTGGATGGTTTCGAGTTGGCTTTTGGAAGAGGCGCGTTTGGAGGCGGCTTGCTTTTCGCGTTCCACCAGCTCTTCGACCTTGCGGGAGGCCAACTGTCCTTCTTCGTTGACGCGTTCCTTTTCGCCTTCCAGCGTTTCCACTTGGCCTTCGGCCAGATCGCGGTTCTTCTGAAGTTCCACCAGGCGCGAGTCGATTTCGCCTGCGGATTGCTCGGCCATTTCGATCTCGGTTTCCAAGCGCTCCAGTTCGGTGGTCGCCTTGGCGAGCTGGGCTTCCGAGCGCAACAGTTCGGATTGGGCGAGGTTCAATTCTTCCAAGATGGACAGCCGCGCTTGGGACTGTTCCTTGGCTCCGGCGCGAAGCGATTCCAGGCGTTCGGTGCGCAGGCGTTTTTCTTCGTGGGCCCGCTCCAGGTTGCGCAACGATTCCTGGCCGCTGGTGTTGGCTTCCTCGATGCCCCGCCTGGCAATTTCCGACATCTCGCGCGCCTGGATTTCGGCATCGTCGAGCCGGGTCTGTTCGTCGCGGATCCGCTCTTCGGTTTGGTTAAGGTGCTTGACGCCGTCCTGGGCGCGCAGGCGTTCGCCATCGAGGGCCTGGAGTTCCGAGCGGGCGTCGGCGTACTCGCGTTCGCGTTCGCGAAGTTCGGATTCCAGTTGGGCGGCTTCCAAACGTTGTTCGGCGGCACCGGCCTCGGCGGTGGTCATTTCCGACCGCAGCCGATCGCATTCGTCCTTCCAGTCGCGGATGCGGCCTTCGGAGAGGGCGACCATTTCCTTGAGTTGGGCGCGTCGGTCGCGGATCCAGGCGACTTCCAAGCCGCGAAGTTCTCCGTTGATCCGCTTCCAGGTATCGACCTGCTTGGCTTGGCGTTCAAAACTTGCCACCGAGCGGCGCACGGCGCCCAAATTTTCGGCAACCCGAGCCAAGTCCAGATCCGTCTTTTCAAACTGGCGGATGGCTTCCTTGCGCTGGGCGCGGTAGCGCGAGATTCCGGCGGCTTCTTCAAACAGGACCCGTCGTTCTTCGGGTTTTTCCTGGACCAGGGTCATCACTTGGACCTGTTCGATCACCGAGTACGATGCCGCACCCAAACCGGTGTCGTAAAACAGGTTTTGGATGTCGCGCAACCGACAGGGCTGGTTGTTGATCAAATATTCCGAGGCCCCGTCGCGGTAGGCGCGGCGGGTGATCATGATTTCCGAGAACTCGCTGGGCAGCACCCCCTTGTCGTTTTTCACGATCAGGGTCACTTCGGCCATGTTCAGGGGCGGGCGGTCGGATGTCCCCGCGAAGATGACGTCTTCCATCTTGTGGCCGCGCAGCGCCTTGGCGCGCTGTTCGCCCAGCACCCAACGGATGGCGTCGATGATGTTGGATTTTCCGCAGCCATTGGGCCCGACTACCGAGGTGATTCCATCACCCGGGAAGTTCACTTCGATCTTGTTGGCGAAGCTCTTGAAGCCGAAGACGCGCAGCTTGGAGAGGTACATAGGTCCTTGTCAGAACAAGAGTTAGGTCGTTGTCCCCCAAAGGTACTCCACGGGGAGCTTTTCGGTGGAATCGACCCGTCAGAACCTCGCCTCCCGCCCTTCCAGACGAGCGGGGGTCTGGACATTCCAACGGGTTGAAACCAGAATGGTTCTGGATTAGGGGATCAAGATCGGGATTGCGCCATGACTTCTAGAAAGGCTCCAACGCCCAATCCAAAGCCCTCGCGAGAGTTTGGGCAATACGGCGCGTCCCTGGCTGATGGGCAGCGATGTCAGGATGTTTCCAGACAGGCTGAAAAGTTCAAGGGTTCCCTGATCGGAGGAAGGAAACTGGAGGACTCCATGTTGCCCTAGGTGTGGAGCCATCTGGGGAGCGGAGTGATCCAAAATGGACGTGTTTCCTCCCATTCCGACAAGGTTGTCGGCCAAGGTGGCCGGTTTGGTGCAGCTGGTCCCGCAGGCTTTGGGGAAGTCCAGGTTCCAGGTGCGTCCACCCAAGACGGGAAGGTTGTTGGCGTCGGTGAGGCGAAGCGTGAAGTGGGTACCTGTGGGGCTGGGCAGCAGGTACATCTGGCCGGCGTCGCCGTCCATGGTGGCTTTCTGCCAGACGCAGTTCACCAGCTGCTCGACGCCGTGAAGGCCTTCGGGGAGGTGGGTCACAATCAGGCGCATGTACCAATCCTTGGAATCCATGCTGAAGTAGAAGCGCGGCTCGCCTTGGTAGGCTGGTGCGGGGACAAAGTCCCAGGAAATTTTTGGGTTTAGGAATCGGCTACCCATGGGGGGAAGCAGGACGCCGTTCTTTCGCAAGCGGCTCAAGATGGTCCCGTGGAGGTCGACGTGGTATTTGGAATCGCGGCACCAGCCGTTGCCATCCGAGCATTGGTCGAACACCACGGCGTAGATACTGGCACCCGTGTATTCGTTGGGGTGCCAGCCGGTGCCCCCGCGGCAAAAGGGCTGGTTTTCGGCACCGTCGTTGGTGCCGTCGCAGGTATCGCCCAGGGAAAGCTTGAGCCACCGTCCGCAATTGCGTCCGTTGTCATACACTCCCGCAAGGAGGGTGTCGAGACCCTTGAGGGGGCGAGCGGCCGGCATGTTGTAAATCCCTGGTGTATTGAACACATTGAGGGCGACGTAGTCGAACGGATTGCCCTGTCCCGTCAGGGTGTCGATGGCTCCTTCGGCGAGGGCGACATCTTCGCTCACGCCGCAAGCACCATAGGGGAATCCCACTCCCAGAAAGAACGTCGCCATGCCTTCGTTGGCGGCATGAAGGGGGAGATGGCACACCAAAAGGCAGAACAATAGAGGAAGGCGTCTTGGAAGGATCATTGCCTAAAGATGGATTTTTTCCTCAAAGACAGCAGGGGTGGGGATTCGACCTTCGTTGGTCCGATCATCAGGGGTTTGTCTCCGAGGCGTTTCTTGAGGGGTCCGCAAGCCGTGTAAAGGGGGATTCCCCGCGGGGAGAGTTCATCCACCGGGCGATTTCCTTGGCCATCAGTTCCTGCCGGAACGGCTTGGGCAACACGCCGTCCATCTTGGCCATTTCGCAGCGTTTGTGGATGTCGGGCAACACATCGGCGGTCAGGGCGATGATGGGGGTTTGGGCGGCTTGGCGACAAAGCTCCTGGGGGTCGTCCTTCCAGGAGCGAATTGCCAAACTGGCCTCGAAACCATTCATGTCCGGCATGTGGCAGTCCATCAAGATCAGGTCGAATTTTTGGGTTTCCAACAGGGCGATCGCTTCCAAACCGCTGGAGGCGACCACCACCTGGCAGCCCAACTTGGACAACATGGCTTTGGCGACCTTGCGGTTCACGCGATTGTCATCGACCACCAGCACTTGAAAGCTGCTCGTGAGGAAGACGGGAATGGTTTCGGTTTCGTGTTCGGTGATCAGTTCGGTGGGTTGGAACGGGATGGAAAAGAAAAAGGACGATCCTTTCCCCAAGGTGCTCGCGACTTCGATCCGACCGCCCATGGCTTCCACCAAACCTTGGGAGATCGCCAAACCCAACCCGGTTCCTCCGTATTTGCGCGAGGTGCTTTTCTCGAGTTGGGTGTATTTCTGGAACAATCGTTTGCAAGCGGCGGGGTCCATCCCGATTCCGGTGTCCGAAACCGCGAAGCGAAGCCGAGGTTCGGCGCTTTTCATCCCGAATCGCCGCACTTTTTTGGCTTCCAGGGTGATGGTTCCCTGCTCGGTGAATTTGAGCGCGTTGGAAACCAGGTTCATCAAAACCTGCCGCAACCGCAACGGGTCTCCCAAGATTCCTTCCGGAAGTTCTGCGTCAAAATCTGTCAGAAGCTTCACGCTCTTTTCGCTGGCCTTGGGCTCGAAGATGCGACGCACCGATTCCAAGGCGCGTTGGGGAGAAAGGGGGACCTGTTCGAGTTCAAGTTTGCCGGCTTCGAGCTTGGAAAAGTCCAGGGCGTTTTGGAGGATTCCCAGTAGATGGTTCGCCGATTCCAAAATGGTCTGGACATGGTCCAGTTGTTCGGCGTCCAGTGGGGATTCCTGCAGCATCTGAGCCGGAACGATGACGCCATTGAGGGGTGTGCGGATTTCATGGCTCATGGTGGCGACAAAATCCGTCTTGGCTTGGACCAGTTCTTCGGCATGGTCGGCGCGGGTGGAGGCGATGAGCGCGCGCGCCCTCCAGGACCTCCAGCCAAAGATCAGGAACAGGATGCCCCATCCGACCCAAAGAATTTGGATTCCCATCATGAGGCGAGTGGGGGAAACCCAGGGGCCTTCCAGATGGACCTTGGAAATTTCGATGATCCCCGAGTCGTTGGGAAGGTGGAGATCGGGGGTTTGAAATTGCAACTTTCGAACCCTCTCCAGGTTCACCCGCTGTTCGTTGGGAGCAATATTCGACTGGGCGATCCACCAACTGGGAATCCGCAAAATGCTCCAGTCCAAGGCGGTCGTGGTCCATTGGGAGGTCGGTTGGAATTGGACCTCGTTGGGTGCCTGGAGGGTGTCCTTTCCATGAACGCGTTCGGAAGTGATCCAACACCGGATCGGAAGGGCTCCGGGATGAAGGTACCGCACCCGAAGCCGAATTTGATGGAAACGGCTCCAATCATCCAGCCCAACGGGGAGGGAGGAATCGAAATTGAAATCAATCCCCGCATAGGGAAAGGCGAAGCGAGGCCGTAGGTGGTATTTGACCAGCCAGGTGGAATCGGTTTTTGCCACCGTGGCAATGGAATTGCCGCCATTCTCCACCGAATCATCATGCACCTTGCCGCGCAAGTAGGGCGTGATGTCCACCGCTCGATGGTTGAAATTCGCCGCGAACACCCCCGCGAGGAAGGTGATGGTCAGCAACGCGGCCACCCCCCAAACCGCTCCCTTGCTCGAGGGAAAGGTCGGGGTTGGTTGAGTCAAGGACGGTTCCACCTCCAGATGGTGCCGTTAAGTGGACTTGAAGTCAATCCTCCAATGGCATTTCTTTGGGCGCGATCATGGTGTAGACGGCGGGGACCACCAAGAGGGTCAGGAACAGGGCCGACAAGAGGCCTCCCACGACCGCGACACCCATGGGAACCCGCGATTGGGAGGCGGCTCCCAAGGCCAATGCGACCGGTAAAATCCCGAGCAAGGTGGCTAACGTGGTCATGAGGATCGGGCGCAAACGGGCCGCCGAAGCTTCCAAAACGGCCTGGGTCGGAGGCAACCCCGCCCGTCGGCGTTGGTTGGCGAATTCGACGATCAAAATGCCATTTTTGGTGACCAACCCCACCAACAACACCAAGCCGATCTGGCTGAACAGGTTCAGGGTGTTTCCGGTGAGCCAAAGCGCGCCCAAGGCTCCGGATAGGGCCAAGGGAACCGTCAGCAAAATGGTGAACGGGTCGCGAAAGCTTTCGAACTGGGCCGCCAGGATCAGGTAGACGATTAGGATGGCGAGCAAAAAGACCTGTCCGGTGCTTTTGGAGGATTCGGCGAAGTCGCGCGAGGTTCCCGTGAATTCCGTCCGGTAGCTGGGACCTAGAAGTTCCTTGGCAATTCTTGTCATGGCGTGGTTGCCGTCGCCCACGGTCTTTCCCGGCGCGGGGGATGCGGAAATGGTGGCCGAGAACCAGCGATTGAAGCGGTAGCGTTGGGGAGGAACCGAGGTTTCCTTGATCTCCAGGAGCGATCCCAGCGGGACCATCTTTCCGGTGGAGGAGCGGACGTTCACCTGGTCCACGCTGCGTGGATCAGTGCGGGAGGCGCTGTCCAGCTCGCCGATCACGTTGTACTGGTTGCCATCGCGCAGGAAGGTTCCCCAAACTTGCTCGCCGAAAGCCAGCTGAAGGGCTTGGGCCACGTCCATGGGGGTCACGTTCGCGAGACGCAATTTGTCGCGATTGACCGTGATGTCCAATTGGGGCCGGGTGAATTTCAGGTCCACGTCCACGGTCGTGAAGGTCGAATCCTGTCGGGCTGCGGCCAGGAACTTGGGAAGAACCGAGCGCAGCGAATCCATTTCCGAGGATTGGATCACGATCTGGACCGGCAGCCCCGATCCCGATCCCGAACCCGTCTTGATGGTCTGTTCCTGGGTGGCGAAGGCGCGAACTCCAGCCAGCTTGGGCAGGATCTTCTTCGTGTAGGCTTGGGCGATCGCGTCTTGGGAACGTTCGCGTTCGTCCGAGGGTTTTAGGTAGACGCGCAACTGGCCGGCATTAGTACTGCCGGCGAAGCCGGGGGAGGTGATCGAAAGGATGGTTCCCGCATCTGGGGTCTGCGCGATGGCGGAATCTGTCAATTTGCGCATCACACGGTCCATAAAATCGAAGGTCGCACCTTCGTGCCCGGTCACCATGACGGTGAAGGCGTTGCGGTCTTCCAAGGGAGCGAGCTCGCGCGGCAAGGCCTGGTAGGCCAGTGCCGCGATGCTCATGGCCACGATCACGATGGGGATGGCCAACCATCGCTTGGCCAGGAAACGGCCAAGCAGATTCCGGTAGGATGTCGTCATCCAAACGAAGAACGGTTCGGTGGCGTGGTGAAAGCGGTTGTCCTCGCCATGCGGGCGCAGAAAGCGGCTGGACAGCATGGCCGCCAAGGTGAGCGCGACAAATCCTGACAACAAGACCGAACCGCCCACCACGAAGCCGAATTCGCGGAAGAGGCGTCCGGTGAAGCCGGGAAGGAACAACAGAGGCGTGAACACCGCACACAGGACAAGAGTTGTCGACAAGACGGCGAAGAAGATTTCGTCGACGCCTTTGATGGCCGCCTGACGCGGCGAAAGCCCTTTTTCGATGTGCCCGTAGATGTTTTCCAGAACCACGATGGCGTCGTCGACCACCATGCCGATGGACAGGACAACCCCCAGCAAGGTGAGAACATTGATGGAAAACCCGAGCAACCAGGCGAAGAAGAACACACCGACCAACGAGACTGGAATGGCCAGGAGCGGGATCAGCGTGGAGCGCCAATCGCGCAGGAAAACGAAGATGACCGCCAGAACCAGGAGGAAGGCGATGGCGATGGTTTCTCCCACTTCCGACAGGGCCTTGCGCACGAACTGGGTGTTGTCGAAGGCTTGCAGGACTTGGACGTCGGGAGGGAGGTCGCGGCGCAGTTGTTCCAGGCGGCGCCGGGTTTCGTTGACGATTTCGATCTGGTCGGAACCGGGCTGGGGAATCACCGCCAATCCCACCATGGGGCGACCGTTGCCGCGCAGGATGGTCCGTTCGTTTTCGGACGAAAGGTCGACTCGCCCCAAGTCCTGAAGGCGCAGGATCCGACCATCGGTCGACTTCACCACAATGCGACGAAATTCGTCAGGGGTGCGCAAACCGGTCCGGGCTTGGAGGGCCATGCTTACGGTATTGCCTTCGATCTGTCCTCCCGGCAACTCGACATTTTCGTTGGTTACCGCGTTCTTCACATCGAGCGGGGCCAGGTTCGAGGCTGCCAGCCGGATGGGGTCCAGCCGCAGTCTCATGGCGTAGCGCCGTTCTCCCCAGATGCGTACTTCCGACACGCCAGGAATGGTCTGGAGTTTTTCCTGCAGGTGCACGGCCTGGTCGTTCAGATCCAGCAGGTTCCTGGTATTGCTCTGGACCGTGTAGACCACCACCGGGTTGGCGTTGGCGTCCGCCTTGGCGACGGTTGGGGGGATGATGTCTGTGGGAAGATTGCGCACGGCTCGGGAAACGCGGTCGCGTACGTCGTTGGCCGCGCGTTCGAGGTCAACCGAGAGGTCGAATTCGATGGAAATGCTCGATTTCTCGTCCCGGCTCTGTGACGAAATGGTGCGGATTCCATCGATGCCATTCAGGCTTTGTTCCAGCACCTGCGTGACCTGGTTGTCCATCACTTCGGCCGAAGCGCCTTTGTAGTTGGTCGACACCCCGACGATGGGAGGATCGATCATGGGGTATTCGCGGATCCCCATCTGGCGCAGGCCCAGCCAACCCAACAGCAAAAGGAACGTCGACATCACCAGTGTCAGAACGGGACGCTTGATGGAGGTGACTCCCAGACTCATCGCACACCACCCAGGGTCACTTGGCGCCTCGAATCCGAGCGATCTTGACGTCGCCGTTGGGCTTGAGACTGGCCGCACCCACCATCAGCACGGTGTCGCCGCTCTTCAGACCGGACTTCACCTCGATCCGATCCGAGGTCCGCAAACCGGTGACAAGTCTTGACTGCACCGATTTGCCTCCCTTGAACACCCAAGCCAGCGGGCCCTTGGCATCGAAGGCCAAGGCCTCGGTGGGAATGGTCAGTCCGTCGAGCCGGGCCAGCGGAAGGACGACATCGACGATCTGACCGGGAAACAACGACGAGGACTTTATCCTGCTTTCCGCGACCGCCTTGCGGGTGCGGGTGGCCTCGTCGAGGATGGGGTCGAGCGCCACAATCCTGGCGGGGAAGGAGTCTCGGGCCACGCCCGATCGGAAGGACAATTCCTGTCCAATCCTGGCGATGCCCGCCTGTTCTTCGGGGATGGCAAATACGATCCGCCACGGATCTTGCTGCGAGATGGTCGCCACGGTCTGGCCCGAGGCCACGGTCTGGCCTTCGTCCACCGATCGAATCCCCACGATACCTGAAAACGGCGCGAGCACGCGTGCCTTGCGAAGCTGGGCTTGTGCCAGGGCCAGATCGGCTTCGGCTCCGGCCAGATCGGCTTCGGCGGCGTCCAAATCCTGCTTGCTGATGCCGTCGGCGGACAGTTGTTGACGTTTTCTGTCTACGGTGAGCTTGGATAATTTGGCTTTGGATTGGGCTTTGGCTACCGAGGCCTGGAGGTCGTCGTCGAACAGGCGCAACAGAAGGGTGCCGGCTTGCACCTGGCTGCCTTCGCGAAAGGCGACCTGCACCACCCGGCCGCCCGATTCGGTTTTGAGCTCCACTTTGCGGGAGGCTCCCAAATTGCCCGGAACGCGGATCGAGGCCAAAACCGGCTCGGAGGTGACGATCACGGCTTCGAGTGCCGTCGGGCCTTTGCCCCCCGAAGGCTTGGCGACCTTGGCGGTATCCGGTCCCGTAGTCCCGATGGGCTTTTCGCTTTTGCAGGAAGTGAATGCCATCGAGGAGGTCAGAAAAAGAAGGGCGAAACGGATCGAACGAGGAGAACGGTTTGGATTCATGGTGTGTTATGGATGGACGGCAAGGTGGTTCGATGGATTCCCAAAAATTCGCATACCAGAGGAAATAGCAAATCAGAACGGAAAGAATCGGAGGATCGACCCCAGGAGTGGGAAGGAGTGGCGGCAAAGAGAAGCCTTGGCCCGGCTTCGAGTAGCTTTGGTGAATGTTCAGGATCCAACGGCCCATCGGGCATCCCGTCGACGTCGAAGAGGTGGAGAAGGTTCGACCCCAGGGAGGTTGTGTCGTCACGGTCGGCAATTTTGACGGAGTGCACCGGGGGCACCAAGCGTTGTTGGGGGCGGCCAAAGCCCGTTCCACGGCTTTGGGCGTTCCTCTGGTGGCCATCACCTTCGAGCCCCACACCCGGCACTTCCTGGATTCCCGGGGTGGACCGCTCTTGCTTTCCACCTGGTGCGAGCGAGAGCGTTTGCTTGCCCGGTATGGTGCCGACAAAGTCATCACCTTGCGCTTCGACGATGGGGTCAGAACCCTGTCTGCATCGGACTTTGTCGATTTGTTGGTCGACCACTTGGGGATGGTTGAATTGGTGTTGGGGTTCGATCATCGGTTCGGTCGAGGGGGAACTGGGACCGCTGAAGCCATCACTCCCCACTGCCAAGACCGAGGGGTGGCGCTTTCGGTGGTGGGCGCGCTGACTCACGACGGTGTGCCCGTCTCCTCCACGATCATCCGCAGCGCCTTGGAGGAATGGGGACAGTTTGAGAAAGGGGTCGAATTGTTGGGGCATCCCTGGAATTTGCTGGGCGAAGTGGTGCCTGGGGACGGGCGTGGGCGCCAACTCGGTTACCCCACCGCCAATCTCGAACCCCTCAACCCGCGCAAGCTCCTTCCCGTATCGGCGGTCTATGCCGGTCGGCTCAAATGGGAGGGAGCGTCCTACCCGGCGGTGGTGAACATTGGCATGGCCCCGACGTTCCAGAGGGGAATTCGGGTGGTAGAAGTCCATGTTCCGAACGGACCTGGACCAAACTATGGTCAGATTTGCCAACTAGATCTATACTTCCAACTTCGTCAAGAATGCCGATTCGAGTCACTCGACGCGCTGCGTGCCCAAATCGGGCGCGATGCGGAAACAGCGCGGGAAAAGATCGCCGGACTTCCGTAGGTTCTGAAGCGGCGGTCGATATGGTGAGGAGAAACTCGGCCCAAGAGAGAGAAGACCCATGTCGACCATTACGGCTGAAAAGAAGCAAGAACTCATCGGTAAGTTCGGAGGCGTCGCCTCCAACACCGGTTCTACCCAAGTGCAAATTGCGATGCTCACCGAGCGCATTGCCAACTTGACGGAGCACGTCAAGATCCATCGCAACGACGTCCACAACCGCCGCGGTCTGTTGATCCTGGTGTCGAAGCGTCGTCGTTTGCTGGACTACCTGTCCAGCACCAATCTTGAAGGGTACCGCGAACTCATCAAGACCCTCCAGATCCGCCGTTAAAAAGGAGAGTGATCATGGGTCTATTAAACGACACCAAGAGGGAGATCTCGATCGAGATTGCTCCCGGTAAAGTCATTTCTATCCAGGTCGGTAAGCTTGCCAAGCAAGCCCACGGCTCGGCGGTCGTCCGCATGGGCGACACCTCGGTGATGGTCACCGCCTGCGAAGGCAACCCCGCCGCATTCGATTTCTTCCCCCTCACGGTGGAATATCGCGAAGCCGCTTGGGCAGCTGGCCGGATTCCCGGTGGCTACTTCAAGCGCGAAGGCAAGCCTTCCGAAAAGGAAGTTTTGACCTGTCGCATCATCGATCGCCCCCTTCGTCCCGCGTTTCCTGACGGATACAAGAACGAAGTCCAGGTCATCGGAACGGTGATCTCGGCAGACGACAAGCACGATCCGGACGTTTTGGGACTGGTCGGCGGTGCGGCAGCCATTTGGCTTTCGCAGCGCTTCCCGATCACCGAGGCGATCGCCGGGGTGCGCGTGGTGTTGGTCGATGGCGAGTACATCGTCAATCCGACCTACCAGGAAACCGAACGCGCCGACCTCGAATTGGTCATGGCGGCTTCGGAAAAGTCGATCTCCATGGTCGAAGGCGGAGCCTTTGAAGTTCCCGAAGATCGCCTTTTGGAAGCCATGGAAGTTGGACATGCCGCGATTCGCAAGATCATCGCCGGTTTGAACCAGCTCAAGTCCGACATGGGCATCGTGAAGAACGTCTACACCGCTCCGGTCAAGGACGAGGCCCTTTACGCTCGGGTCAAGTCCTTGGTGGAAGCCAAGTTCTTGGAAACCTTCCGCGGCAAGCACCCCAAGACCGTGTTGTATCCTGCCCTGGATGCGATCAAGGTCGAGGCCAAGGCGGCTTTGGCGGATATCGAAGACGCGGCTGTTTTGAAGACTGCCATGGGTTACCTCGACGAAGTCAAGCGCGACGCCATGCGCGAAGTCATTTTGACCGACGGAATCCGTCCCGACGGACGCGCCACCGACGAAACCCGTCCCGTGGAAACCGAAGTCGGCATTTTGCCCCGTTCCCACGGTTCGGCTCTGTTCCAGCGTGGCGAGACCCTTTCGATGGTCACCGCGACCCTCGGAACTCGCACCGATGAACAGCGCATCGACAGCCTGCGCGGCGAAACCTTCAAGAACTACATGCTCCACTACAACTTCCCTCCCTACTCGGTGGGCGAAGTCAAGCGCGTGGGCACCACGGGTCGTCGCGAAATCGGACACGGTCATTTGGCCGAACGCTCGTTGGCTCCAGTTCTGCCGGTTCCAGACAGCTTCCCCTACACCATTCGCGTGGTTTCCGAGATTCTGGAATCCAACGGTTCCTCGTCCATGGCTTCGGTCTGCGGCGGTTCGTTGGCTCTCATGGACGCCGGTGTGCCCATCAAGGAACCCGTGGCCGGCATCGCCATGGGTTTGATCGCCGAAGGCGACCGCATCGCGGTGTTGTCCGACATCACCGGAACCGAAGACCACCTTGGCGACATGGATTTCAAGATCTGTGGCACCACCGAAGGCATCACCGGCTTCCAGATGGACATCAAGCTGGACAACGGTCTGCCCAAAGAGATCATGAAGAAGGCTTTGGATCAGGCGCGTGCCGGTCGCGAGAGTTTCCTCGCCGCCATGAACGCCGTCTTGCCCGAAAGCCGCAAGCAGATCTCGGAATTCGCTCCGGCCATCTTGAGCCTCAAGATTCCGGAAGACAAGATCCGTGAATTGATCGGCCCAGGCGGCAAGGTGATCCGCGGCATCCAAGAAGAATCCGGTGCGACGGTCAACGTCGACGACGGCGGCAATGTCACCATTTCGGCAGTTGTGCGCAAGGCGGGCCAAAAGGCCTATCGCATGATCCAAGAGATGATGATGGAAGCCGAAGTGGGCAAGACCTACCCCAATGCCAAGGTGAAGTCGATCACGAGCTTCGGCGCGTTTGTCGAATTCTTACCAGGCAAGGAAGGCCTCGTGCACATTTCCGAGCTCGAAAATCGTCGCGTCGAGAAGGTCGAAGATGTTGTCGCTTTGGGCGACCAGATCTCCGTCAAGTGCATCGGCATCGACGGCCAAGGCAAGGTCCGTTTGTCGCGCAAGGCGACGATCGTCGGTTAAGGCGTTGGGATGAATCCAAGGGTTCATCCCGGGGCAGCTTCGACGCTTGGGCTTGGCAAGTCGCTTTGGTGCAAACGCCAAGGCGGTGCGGGCCATGGCGATCGACAAGCAACTTTGGCGGCTAGGGAATAAAAAACGCGCCTCGGGAGCTTTCTCGGGGCGCTTTTCATTTGTATTCAGACCAAACTCGCTGTTGGGCAAACCCATTTATCCCCCAACGGCTCGCCTCATTTCGGGCGACAAGTTTTGGATCGAATTGGAGTAAAGAAACGTTTCATGAGTTCCGAGACCATTGATCAATTGTTGAGTGCCTTGCGGGATGTCGAATTGTTTCGCGTGGCGATCGGCCTTTTCCCTTCCCGCTTGAATGAAATCCAAATGGCGCCCGACCTGCGGGCCTGGCTTGCCGAAAAGTCCAGCCTGGACCAGATCTGGGAGCGGATTCCGCCCCGGGTGGCGTCCCGGCTCGAGGCACAGGGAATTTCGGTGGCGAAAGCCCCTTTGGCGACCGACGAGACTTCGACCTCCTTGGAGACTGGCCTTTTCGCATCGGATTCGGCGCCGTCGCCCTGGGATTCGACAGAATCTGTCGCAAAAAGCCGTGTCGATCTTCCGCCCTGGCGCCTGATGTTGACCGAAAATGTCACGGGATTGTTCCGCGAAATCCTCAGGGAAATCCCGTCGGTCTTGCGGACTCGAAGCCAATCCAAGGTGGACCTGTTTACCGACCTGGATTGGAATCCCAAGTTGGGTGCTTGGCGTGCCGACATCCAAGGCGTGGCCGCCTACGAGGTTTGGGTGAATCCGATCGGTCGGCACAGCTGCACCTGCACCGACCATGCCGAAAACGACATCTGCGAGCATGTCGCGGGATTCTTGACCCGGCTTCTCCACGAAGCCCCGGTGGCCCAGGCGGAATTGGCCACGGGAGCCTCGGTTCCCAAACCCTTTTTTGTGGAAGAGCTTTCGCCGGTGGTTCGGCTGGTGGATTCGTCTTTGGATCCCGCCAAAGGCGAGCTGGCCAAACTTTTGATGAAGATGACCGGTCTTGCCGAGGCGTTGGAGCCTTTGGATTGCGAAAGCGGAAATTCTCGGGTTCGCGTCGTGTACGTGTTGACCCAAAAAGCGACGCGGATCTCGCCAAAACCGGTGGAATGCGGCGAGCGGGTGGACCTAATCCCCCAGACCCAGACATTGACCAAGGATGCGGGCTGGAAACTCGACGAGGGCGACCTTCGCAAGGTGATGAGCTCGCGACTGGAAAGCAATCCGCCCAAATACGTCAGTGAAGCCGACATTCAGTTGATTGGGCGTTGCGAACAAATTCCCACCGCCGTGTGGGATTCGGGGAACAAGGGCTTTCTTTGGCAGGCGACCCTCCGGATGGCCGCTCGTACGGGACGGCTGGTCGATGAACGAGAGCGTCCCCTCCAGGTCGATGACCGGCTGTGGAAATGGGAGCCTCAACTCGTCGAGGTCGAAGGCTATGGAATGTTCCAATGCCAGGTCCGGTCGTTGGATCCCGACGGAGAAGTGCTGGTGCTTGGCAGCGAGGCATTTGTGTTCGGGCAAGAGCAGGACGCTTTGGTGAAGTGGGGGGATCGGTTGTTGTGTTTGGATCCCCGCACGCCGTTGGCTTTGCTGGATTCGGTCTTGCTTCGCTTCAATGTCCCGGTTCGCGAAATGGGCCGATTGCGCCGCGAATTGCGGCTGTTGTCTCATGCCGGTGCGGTGATTCCACCTGTCTATCTTCCTCCGCGTTTGCGAGAAGCTCCCGAGCCTCGGGTTCGCATGGAAGTGAACGGGGAAGTCGTGCGCTTGACGGCCATCCCCTGGTACCCTAGCCTCGGAGAGGTTTCGGAGGGAGCGGGTGGCGTGGTCGCCTTCACGCGCGGGTCAGGGGAATTGGTCGAGCTGGAACGAGACCGCCTGGCTGAAACGGGGATGTGTCAGAAATTGGCGGCCGATTTGCGGGAGCTTGGCTTGACCATCGGGTTCGATGGGGGACCCAGCGAGGTGATCGATCCTCTTTCCTTGCGCCGGCTCGCCCTGGGTGGTTTGGACCAATTGTGGGCCAAGGGCTGGATTGCCGTGAGTGCGGATGTCGGCCTGGATCGCTGGAAGCGGCGAAAGGGCGTGTTCCGGGCCAATGTGAAGGCTTCGGGTTTGGATTGGTTCGAGCTGGGTGGGGTGGTGGATTTCGATGGCTTCGAAGTCCCGCTCTCCAAGTTGGTGGGTCGAAACGGCGTCGTGACTTTGGAAGACGGATCGGTTGCCGAACTTCCTGAGCAGCTGTTGCGTCGTTTGGAATGGATGAACCAGCTCGGAGATCCGACCGAGGAGGGAATCCGTCTCAAGAAGGAGCACGCGACCCTGGCCCAGGACCTTTTGAAAAACGACCTTGCCGAAATGGTCGATGCCGCCCATTGGACGGCGGTCTTGGACTCGTTGGTTTTGGAGCACGACGAAATTCTTTTGCCTCCCAAGGATTTGTGCGCGACCTTGCGCCCTTACCAGTTGGAAGGCGTAGCCTGGCTTCAATCCTTGCGCCGCAAGGCCTTGGGTGGAATCTTGGCCGACGACATGGGTTTGGGCAAGACCGTTCAAGTGATTGGACATTTGTGCCGGATGTTCGAGCTCGAGCCGACCAGTGCGCCGGTCTTGGTGGTGGCACCCGCCTCGGTGGTGGGAAATTGGATCTCGGAGCTGGAGCGGTTCGCCCCGCACCTGGAAGCCCGGCTGCTGCACGGATCGGATCGCGGCGATTTGATTGCCTCTCCCCTGACCAAGCCGACAATATTTGTCACAACTTATGGCATTTTGCCTCGGGAAACCGAATGGACGGATGCCACGGAATTTTCCTGTTTGGTCTTGGACGAGAGCCAGACGATCCGAAATCCCGCTACGGTTTCCCACAAGTGCGCGGCCATGATCCGCTCCCAACAAAAAATCTGTTTGACCGGAACACCGATCGAAAATTCGCTGGCCGATCTCTGGGCCCAATTCGCGGTCTTGAATCCGGGACTGTTGGGCCCATTGGACGCCTTTTTGGAGCAGTTCGAGGTTCCACCCGGACAAAAGCCCGATCTGGCTCGATTGCGGGCGCTGACGGCTCCCTTCTGGCTGCGTCGCACCAAGGACAAGGTGGCGTCCGAGCTCCCGCCCCGGCAGGACATCGAATTGGGAATCGATTTGGATCCCAAGCAAATGGCGTTGTACCAACGGCAATTGCAAGAGTTCCAAAAGAACCTTCTTCCTGTCGTCAAGGCCAAGGGCCTGGATGCCGGGGCGCGATTCGAAGTGCTCACGGCGATCCTGCGCCTGCGCCAGATCGCCTGCGCACCCGAGCTTGCGGGCCATCAGGGACCGGCCTCCAAGCTCGACGTCTTGTTGGAGAAGTTGACCGAAGATGTCGCCGAGGGCCACAAGGCCATCGTGTTCTCGAGCTTCACCAGCCTGTTGGACTTGGTGGGCAAGCGACTGAAGAAGGAATCGATTCCGTTCTTGCGCTTCGACGGATCGACCCCGGCCCGAGACCGCACCCAACTCATCGAGCGGTTCCAACAGAAGGATCGCGAAGACGTGATTTTGGTGAGTTTGAAGGCCGGCGGAGCCGGAATCAACCTGACCGCCGCCGATTACGTGTTTCTGCTTGACCCGTGGTGGAACCCTGCCGTCGAGGAACAGGCTGCGGCCCGTGCCCATCGAATCGGGCAAACCCGTCCGGTCACCGTGTACCGCATGGTGGCCCGCAACACGATCGAGGAACGGGTGCTCGAGCTTTCGCGCTCCAAGGCCTCGCTGGCCCGCGACGTCTTCGACGCCGGCGAATCGGGAGGCGCAGCTCTGACGGCCGAGATCGTGGCGGAATTGCTGGGGTAGGGCGCGAGCTGGTCGTAGCACGTGCCGGCCATAGGGACGGGGCAAGCGCGAGGACGGATGGAGATGTCACCGACATCCACGGCGATCGCGGTTTGATCTTAGTGCGCGAAGGCAAGGGCCGCAAAGACCGGTACACGCCCATTGGACGGCGCGCGTTGATGTGGATCAAAACCTATGAGGAGCAAGCCCGCGTGCTGTGGTCTGGCATAGAAGATCAAGGAATGCTCTTTCTGAACCGGCGCGGCATTCCCCTGACGGGCTTTGCGCTGGGCCTGATCGTGTCCGATTGCTTTTTGCTTTCCGGGCTTTCGGCACCGCGCCGCAACGGTCACGCCTTTCGCCACACCTGCGCCACCCA
>CAIKAA010000030.1 GCA_903825275.1 uncultured Fibrobacterota bacterium
AACTTATCACCGGGTGTAATGTTCCAGGAAAAAGCTCCTGCTGGTGGACTGACAGCCTTTCCCATTTCATAGGCGATCTCCTGTACGCCACATTGCAAATTCTCGATTATAATGCATTTGTTTATCCGTGCAGAAAATAATCCTGCCAATGCCGATGTATTGTCATGATAGAGATAAAGATAGTCAGGTCGATATTTCCAGATGGCTAGCAAGGTTGTTGTGGGTTCGGTTCCTATTATAACAGCAAGGACTCGTTTCGAGTTTTTTGGAACAACGCATTTTATTGTAAAATTTTGATTATTCGTTGGATAGGTCGTTGCCAAGAGTTTTTCAGTAGTATTCTGGTCATTAGCATCAGAAAAAACTACTCCGTGCCTTTTCATCCTGTCAACGAACATTGTATGGTAATACTCGCTCTCCACTCCTTTGATTCGCAGTTGTCGTGGCTCAATCCCGAGTGTCTTGAAGGAGCTTCCGGGGCGAATCTTTTCATGATACCAGGCAGACACATTCAGGGAACCGCCATTCCTTGGAAGGCTTGTTTTTAACATTAGCTGTCGTCCATTATCAACCCAGCTTAATATTCCGGTCAAATCCAATGTGCAATGAAGAAAACTAGCTGCCTCAGAAAGTTTCATCTGTACACCAGGTTCCCACGTATCCTGTTCAACAGCACTGCCTATTGCTTTTACTCCAACAAGCTTCTTTTGGTTATCTGGGATTGTCTCCAGGCCGATGAGTTCCAGGATTTTGGGGTATCCAATATCAGATATCTTCTGTAGACTGCGGAGTTTTACGATCTTCCCATTCAGATCGAACAAGACAGCTTTCTCGTCTCGCGATAAGAATACGAGGAGTGAGTTTTGTTGCATACCTTCGAGCATCGATATAAATTTGACTGTCCAGGCCATCACTCCGCCATTGGCGAGAAGCACAGGCCTTAAGTCTTGGCAAAAATCGTGTATCTTCGTATTGATAAGTGTCCAGTCTGTAGTGGAGTCAATTTTTTCTTCTTTGATTTGTATTTTAGGTTCTGTTTTCGCAAGATTCGTTGTTAGAAATGAAGATATGGCATTCTTCGATTTTTCTGTCGTTTCGCTATAGAACAAAAATATTTTTGCTACCTTTGTTTGGAAAGAGAGAATTGGACCTGCGACTGCTCCTGGTTGTTCACCAACTGGAGCGATGAAACAGATAGAATGATCTCCTAGTTCGCTCATTTTGCAAATCCTCCTGATATACAATTTTCAATTGTGTTCAAAATAAGTTCTGGCTTCAGAATACTCCCATTAGGTCTGGGTGATCCCCCTATCGTCGAACTCCCTCCCCATGTACCTGCTCCGCCAGCCTTCGCCTCTGCGATATTCAGGTTCTTGAGGAGTTCACCTAGATCGAAGCCGGAGATGAAATCGCTCCGCTTGGCGATGGTGTACTTCCATCGGCCGTTCTCGGCGGGGGAGGAGAGAAGCATTCGGTCGTGTCCGAGTTCGTAGACCTTGGTTGTCAAGCGGGCTGCGGGACCTTCGGGTTCGGTATCACAGCGTACATAGGCCCAGGATCCGTGCTGCTCAAGGCTGAAGTTTGGTACAATGGATAACATGGTCGGTTCGACGATGAAACCATTGGCCCACCAGGTTTCCAGGTTTCTGATAACTTCCTCAAGAATCTTCAAAGGTGTGAGGTTTGCACAACTTTGTGGTTTCTGATGCAATGGAGCCAGAACCTTGAGATGGAAATGTGAGGCGAGTTCTGGGTTTCTGGATGGATAGACAGGGCCGTGGGCGTCGTTGTCGGCCACTACATCCACAAGCGGCCATAGGCGCGAAAGTTGTTCCCGCACTTTCCAACGCTCTGCGTGCTCGATGATCCAGACAGCAAGCACAACATCGCCGTCCATGTGGTTGAGATAGATATTCGAGTCCGCAACGTCCATGCCGAGTAGAATTGCGTCCAAGACTTGCCTGCAGGATGCGGACAGCTCGAAGCGTAGTCCCTTTCCATGGTGGTCGAATGAAAATCTTCTTCCTTCAAGATCCAAGTGTGTTCCCGAAACGGCGCCGTCGAGGGCTATGGAGCGATAAAGGAGTTCATCGAAAGCCCATACTTTTCCGGGTTCCAAGTACACGGTCATGGGTTTAGGTTCCTTGCCAGGTCCATGGGGTCGGGGTAGTCCTTTTTATAATCAAGGCCGCCGTCGTCCTGATCCATGTCTGGATTCCAACCGAAATAACAAAATTCGGGAGGATAGTATTTTTCGGACTCATAAAGTGGAATCTTTAAAAGCTTTTCCAGATCTTTTACGAAGGGTATCGCATAGAATTTTTCCCGGACCTGATTCGGGGTGAAGGGGATAGCTTTATATTTCAGGATTCGTTTCATGAAAGCATCGATGAAATTGGGGATAGGATCCAGATTTGTGCTGGGAGCCGCGTATGACGTATCTACATCTGGAT
>CAIKAA010000031.1 GCA_903825275.1 uncultured Fibrobacterota bacterium
GCGGTCGCATGATCCTTGGGATATAGCGGCGCCGCATGGCTTGGAGGCCCTGATTGCTGCTCGGGTTAAAACCCTGGCATGATCCTTGGGACACAGCGGCGTAGCATTGCTTGAGGGCCCTGGGACCGCTACAGCACCACAAGTTAGGCGGGGCACCTCCGGTGCCAGGGTTTTAACCCGAGCCCGTGCAGGAACGCCGGCCCCCATAGCTCGGGATAATGCCACGACAAGCCTGTCCCGTCGACAAGGGGATCGGTTGAGCGATTGGTATTGAGTCAAAGGGGCGACCAAAAACGAGAAGGCAACATTGATCACACGCTCCTGGTAGAGCCGTCTCCCTTTGGGATAATCACCAACTCAATCCAAACCCATAGGGATAGAGCGGCTTGCCCGCCCCCGTATGCAGGGGGAGCTGGGAAACGCTCGCAGGCCAGGTAACCGGGAGTTTGCCGGTGGGAGCCACCACGCCGAACAGGACATCGGCGACCCCCGCGCCTTCCGAGCCGGGGAGCCAGGCCTCGACAATGGCATCGGCCTTTAAGGCGATGGAATCCAAAATTAGGGGCCGACCCGAAACCAAGACCAAAACGGTTTTGAGGTGGGCCTGTTGGGCTTGGGCCAGCAACTTGTCGGCTTCGGGCGGGAGCGCCAGGGTGGAATCGTCGCCATCGGTTTCGGCATACGGCTCTTCGCCGGTCACCACCACGACCGTGTTGGCACCTTCCATCGAGGTACGGACCGATCCCGTGTCCCCAACTTGGCGCATCCCGGCGAGAATGGACGTGGCGCCTTTGACCGCGCCGGGACTTCCCTGCCAGCCGTTCTTTTGGATCCCGTTGACCAAGGTCCAGCCGCCGCACTGTCGCCCTGGGTTGTCGGCATGGCTTCCCACCACGGCGATCAACTTGCCGGTTTTGGGAAGCGGCAGCACCTTGCCCTCGTTCTTGAGGACCACCAGCGACTTTCTCACGGCCTCGCGCGCCGTGGCGCGATGTTGGGGCGATCCCAAAGCGCTGTCCCAGGCGGTTCGGCGGGTGGCGGAATCGAACAAGCCTTGACGGAATTTGACGCGCAGAATTCTTCGCACCGCATCGTCGATCCGGGATTGGGGGACCTTTCCGGACTTCACCAGGTCGGTGAGGGTGGTGGTGAATTTGACTTCGCGGAAAGGCTCCATGGCCATGTCCAGCCCCGCGTTCACGGCGGCGGCCACCTGCTCGGGATAGTCGCCCGGCAACTGGTTGATGGCCTGCCAGTCGCTGATCACAAATCCGTCGAAGCCAAAATCTGTCTTCAAGGTGTCGGTGAGCAAGGCGTGGTTGGCGTGCATCCGCGTTCCGTTGACCGAGCTGAAACTCGCCATGATGCTCCAGACCCCGTTTTGGATCGTGGCCAAATAGCCGGGCAGATGGATGGAATCCAGTTCGGCCGGAGCAAGGCGTGCATCCCCTTCGTTCAAAATCTTTTTCTCGCCCGAGCCGGTCCCGTAGGTTGTGCCGCCATCGGCGACGTAGTGTTTGGCGCAAGCCAGCACCCCCCAACTCGTGGAACTCCCATCGCCCTGGAGTCCTTTCACGTAGGCCGCGCCCAGCCGGGAAACCAGCTCTGGCCGTTCTCCATAGGATTCGTAGCTGCGCCCCCAGCGGATGTCGCGCACGACCGCCAGGCAAGGTGCGAAATTCCAGTGGGACTGGGCGGCCCACATTTCTTGGGCGGTCAATGCTCCCAAACGGCGCAACAGCGAGGTGTCGCCGGTGGCACCTAGGCCGATGTTGTGGGGGAGGATGGTGGAGCCCGCATGTTTGGCATTGCCATGCACCGCATCGGTGCCGTAGAGCAAGGGAATGCGGCGCGGAGTCGAGGTCGCGAGGCGTTGGATTTCGTCGTAGTTGGCGCCCGGTCCTTGGCCACTGGTAAGCACTGATCCCAGCCGGCAGGAGCGGATGTAGGCTTTGGAAGAATGGTCGAAATGCCCTTGGGTCATCTGTCCGACCTTGTCGGCGAGATCCATGGTTTGGATCACCGAATCGATGCGGCTTTCAAAATTTCCTGGGGCGAGGACGATGGGGGTGTTTTCGGTCAGGGAAGATACGGACAGCGTTCGCGGGTCGAAGCCGGCCTTGCGGACCAAAATTTGTCTGCGAGATCCTGTAGGTTCGGAGGTCAACAACTCGAGATGGAATTGCCCTTTGGTATCGGTCAAGGCGCGGTGCTTTGGCCACGCGGCGGTGTCCAACATCCAGACGGCGGCGTTGGCCACAGGTGCGTTTTTCGAATCGACCACAATGCCTTGGAAGGATGTGGCAAGCGTTCCACGGGCCAGAAGCAGGCCGAGTGAAAACGTGCAACCCAGATGGATTCTCGAGGAGTCGCGCATAGAAGGGTTTCTCCGAAACAATTGGATTCGTCATCAACGCAACATGAGTTCCAAACCTAGAAAAGGGGGGACTGTGTTGCCGAGCGAAGCCGAAACGCACGACGTTGAACGGTGACCATAGACTTTTCACCCATGTCATGGGAAAAGAGCATTTATCTTCCCTAAAGCCACCCGGATGCCCTATGGCGGGATTTGGTTGCATTTCAAAACTGGAAGAATCTCCCATGTTCCACGAAGCTTTCTATGGTCGCTTCACAACGCGTCAGATATTGACTCTGGTGGCATTGGTGGGTGTGGCCGTCCTGCTATCTTGCTCGGTCGAACCCAATGACCCTCTTCCCCCGACGGGCCCCGAAACGCGGGTCTTGAGCTTTAGGGATACGGCTTCCCTGCCGACCGATACGGTGCGCTGGAAGCGAGGCGAAGATTCCGGGGTCGCGAGCCTGGGGCCGAATTTGATGGATTTGGCTCAAAAAAAAGCTTCGCTCACCCTGTCGTCCCCATTGGCGGAAGGCAAGGTCGAATTCAGTCTCTGGACTCTCGGGCTTCGCACCGCTGTTCTTCAAGCAACTAGCGATGGGGCAGCGGGATTTCGGGTGACACAAATCCAACCGGATACGCTGGCCCAGAAGTTGATCGCGCGTTGTGTCGGTTTGAACAAATTGGATTCGGTAAAATTTCCCCTCGATCGCGAAGGTCTGATTCGGAGCTACGCCCATGAATTGGTGGAAGGGACTTTTGGATTCGGTGGGTTTCCAGCTTCTCGTCCACTGGGGATGGATTCTGCCCGGGTGGTCGACGCCTCCTTGATTTTCTTCGCGGCAAAACACGTCCCCTTCCGCCAAGGAGTGGGCATAAGCTTTCTCGGGCTGGACTCAGCGGTGGTCCATGCTCGGATCTTAGGCCTGATCCTTGAAAAGAAGATCTCGTCCACGGATTCACTTGCCCTGTTCCCCTTGCCTGCGGTTCGTGTCAAAATTTCCATCCAGCTTGCACGCGACACCTTGGTCATCGGAAGGGACAAGATGAGTGTCCAAGGAACTGTCGAGACCGATTCTTCCCTAGGTCTCGATCGTGTGGATGTAAAAGTCTTCGATTCTGCGGGGTCGCAGGTCGGCTCCGAGAAAATTGTGATTTCTGCGTTTGCCCAGCCATTCGGCGTATTTCTATGGGACCTGGATCAGAAGATCTCCCTTCTGACGACAGATTCTGTCCGTCCCGGCGAGTACCACCTGGTGGTGGTGGCCTACGGTAGAGGCCGTAAGGATTCGGCGATGGCCACCTGCAAATTCAAAATCGTCCCTGCTCCACCGGTTCCCGACACCATGGGGCCGTTGATTGGTCGGGTGGCTCCTCTTCAAAAGTTGGTCTCGGTTGGCCATGACACCGATTCCTATTTGGTTAGGCTGACCGCGTCGGATTCTTCCGGGGTTACCCAGGTGTGGATCAATGATTCCCTGGCAAGCTTTGCCAACGGAAATTGGACTCGGAAGGTTCTGCTTGATACTGGTGCAGCCAATCCCGTGCACATCAAGGCGATCGATTCGAGACGAAATGAAAGCTTCGATACGCTCTACATCACTCGACAACGATTGGTAATTGTTTCCGGGCCCAAGGTGACGTTCTTGGGAGGATCCACCGACTTCAAGATTCCCTTTGAACAAAGTTCAGTCACCCTTTCCTGGTCGATCCGGGATTCGGTCAAATTCGTCTCGATCGACAGCCAATTGGTCCTGGCGAAAAACGACACGCTGTTCGAAATCAAGTTGAACCTGGCGCCCAACGGGAATCCAACCCTGATCCAGTTGGTAGCCATGGGAACCAATTCCGTGGGCACCGAATCGAGGGTGAGGGTGACGCGGGCGAAGGACACCTTGGCTCCCGTGATCGCCGTGGATTCGGCAAGCTGGAAGGCGATTGGAGTGTTCCAGGGAGACACGTTGGTGGTGCCTCCGACAGCGACCGACTTTACCTTGAAGTGGAAGATTTTTGACAACCACCAGGTCCGCGCGGTCACCTTGGATGGGGACACGCTGCGGGGCGGATCCGATAGCACCTACTCTTGGGGTGTGGTGAAGTTCCCCACGGGCTTGAAAACGGTAACCGTGAGCGCGGTGGATAGCACCGGGAACATCCAGGTTGGCCATGCGAAGGTGCTGCGTCGGGACCAGGTCCTTCTCTTCTGTTCCGCGGACACCATCTTCACCGATTCGGGCGTAGTCAAAGCGTCCACCTCGACGCCTGGAGCCATCTTGCAATATTCTACCGATGACTTGAATTGGAAAAACCTTCCTGACGCGGGAATCCGTTTGACGGCTTCCGCGAAAATCACCTTCCGCGGCCGCAAAGAGGGTTACTTGGACGCGATGGCGACCAAGAATTACACGGTCAACATCACCCCGCCACCCGAGGCGACCATCGCCGTGTGGAATGAATTTACCTGGAACGACAAATTGCGGGTCTGGAAATGACCGCGTTTGGATCCTATTTCGTTCTGTCAAATTCCGTCATCCCTCACGCAGACTTTTTTGCTTTTCTCAATTTCAAGGAGTGTTCCTCATGCAGTGTTTGATTCCGGTAATGTTCCTTGTGGCGACCGAGGCGTTCTCGGGTGTGCCCAGTACCTTTAGCGCTGGTCACCCTGCCATGGCACAGGATGTGAACGACAACTTCACCTACCTGGACACCACGGTCGCGAAGAAAGCCGACAAATCCTCGGTAGACGCGATCAATGCGGTGTTGAAGACCAAAGCGGATGCTTCTGCGGTCAAAGAAATGTTGACAACCGATAGCCTTGCTTCCATTCGAGCCTTGCTGGTACAAAAGAAGGATTCCGCATGGGTGACAAAATCTGTTGGCGACACCGCAAAGGCTCTCCGCCAAAGCATCACACCGGCGTCGATCGGGGCGCTTTCCGCTACCGGTAATCTCCCCGGCGGGCCTTATATCCCTTCTGCAGGAGGTTATTGCAACGGACCATTGAACCTCCGAGTCAGTAGCGACCGCATTCAAGTTCTACCGTCCCTTGCAGGTGCAACGTATGGCGGATTGGCGATGATTGGGGCTCCAAATGACGAAGGCGTCGTTGTCTATGGTTATTCAAGCCCATCAACCATGCCGTTTGCTGTTGCTTGTACCCAATTGTTTAGTTCGCGCCAACGTGCACCATTGGGCCAAGTAGAATGCTCGTTTGGACC
>CAIKAA010000032.1 GCA_903825275.1 uncultured Fibrobacterota bacterium
GCGGCCGTTGTTTGTTGTTGTTGCCGTTGTAGGGATCGGGCATGCCCGATCCCTACAATCGGCCCGATCCCTACAACGGTCCCGGCCGCCAAAATCGTTTCCGGCCGACCGTTCACCGTCACGCGCAACCACAACAACCCCGAACTGGATAGCGGCAACGGCAGGCTGTGAGAACCGACACCCAGTTTCACGCTGGCCACCTGCCCCTGCAGGGTACCCTTGACGTCGTAAGCCGTTACCGAAACCATTGCGGGTTCCACAAGGGTCAATTCCACCAACTTGCCCGTCCAACGAATACGAGATGTCGCGAAAGACAGTCTGTCAATTCCTGTCGTGGCCAGCGACCACCCACCTGTCGCATCCGTGGTCGTGCCAGTGCCTGCAAGCGCGAGAAACACACCCACGCCCGCGAGGCGATTCCCCGAACGGTCTGTGACGGTACCCGATACGGCAGCGCGACACGGAAGATGGGAAATGGCCAGAAGGGTGAGCAAGGAAAAAGATCGTCTCAAGGGAAGCCTCGAAGGGTTGGAGAGGGGGGCCAATGCGGCACGCCAGGCATCATCTTAGAAATTGCATCCACAGCATAGAGGTCGATGAATCGGTTCCAACGGCCGTTGTAGGAATCGGGCATGGTTGGCACCAAGGCGCCCTGCCTGATTTGGATTTGCCACAGCAGTCGACACAGCTCACCTCAAGTGCCCGATCCACAACGGTCCCGCCCATGCCCATCTCCCCGTTTCTTTTTGGTGGAACCAAACCTCCGTCTATGCGATGATGTCCTGGTGGAACCACGTCGACCCACATACGCCCTTTTGATGGTGGCGATGGATGAATCGTACCAGACCCAGATTTGGCGCGGGGCTTCGGCGGCAGCCAAGTTGCTGGGCATCCGGCTGATGACCTTTGTGGGCAGTTCCATCGATCACAAGCACAAGCTCCCCCATCGCCACGACTGGGAAGGCGGCGGCAGCCTGATCAACAAGCTGGCCAACAGTCCGGAAATCGACGGGTATCTGCCCTTGGTGGGGTGCTTGGGGAATTACGAAGGAATGCACCTGGTCGAGGAATTTTTGGATTGGCTTCCTCCCAAACCATTGGTCTGTGTCGGCGTTCCCCTCCCAAATCGATTCACCGTGGCTCCCGGAGGTGGGGGGATCGATGAAATTGTCCACCACTTGGTCCAGACCCACCAAACCCAGGACTTCGTCTATTTGAGCGGACCGCTGACCAATCCCGACGCCATGCGCCGCCTCAGCGATTTTCGCCGCGCCCTGCAAGAAGTGGACTTGGAGAACAATCCGGAGAATGAAATCTTCGGGGATTTTACCACCGACAAGGGACAAGCGTTGGTCCAAGAGCTTTTGGCGACCGGTCGGCGCCCCCAAGCCATCGTTTGCGCCAACGATGCCATGGCCATCGGCGCCCACAAAGCCATCCTCGCCTTTGATTTGAACGTTCCCGAAGACCTGATCCTGACCGGTTTTGACGACACCGAAGAAGCCCGGTCCATGAAGCCCCCGCTGACCACGGTGGCGGCCTCGGTTTTCCAAATCGCCTACCGATCCGTCGAGCTGGTCCATGAACAATTTTTGGGCGGCGTGGCGCATAATGAAACCATCCCCACCGAAGTGGTCACGAGGCGTTCCTGCGGGTGTCTGGGAGCCGCTTCCACCCAACGCCTTCCCTCTCTGTTCGAACCGAACTCCGACATTCCGGATCTCTCGCGGCTCTTGACCATTTTTACCGACGAGGAAGCTTCGGCAACCTTTCAAAAACGTTTGGGCAAGATTTTCGACCACTCCAGTCGTGCCGAATTGGACATCTGGGAGGAACGCATCGTCCTGGCTTCGCGCCAAACCCAATCGGCCTGTGTCGCCCGCAACCTTTTGGATGCCCATTCCGCCTTGAACAGCACTCGTCAGGGACTCGAATCCACCCAGCGGCTAGAACTCCAGCACCAGATCCGCGGCCAATTCCGGGCCATCCGCGACGTCTTGGCCGATTTATCCCAGGAGGGATTCGCCGAGCGATTGATGACCGGGCTGAGCCAACACATGGGGTTCCCCCTGAGGATGTTCCTTTTTCACGAGGACTTCCGTCCTGAGGACAACCCCGCCTACGAAGGCGACAGTTTCCGGTTCGAAATGGATGTCGAATCCCAATACATCGGGCCCCCTCGCCAAACAGGGATCATTCCCCCTGGGAATGATCCGGGAATCTGGTGTTTCATGCCCCTGCGACTGGGAACGGAACATTTTGGAATCGTCCAGGTACGCGACTGGACCTCCAACGAGGTTTTGCTCGAAGGCTTGCGACAGACGTTGACGATGATCTTCTCGGCGGCCCACAAATCGTGGGAAGAAACCAGCCTGCGGGCCAAATTCGAACAGCTCGCCGTGCGCGACCAGATGACCGGCCTCTTCAACCGACGCGGCTTGTTGGAACAGGGGACATTGCTGGCCAATCTTGCCCAGCGGGAACACCAATACCTGGGGGTCGCGATGTTCGACCTCGACGGATTGAAGGAAATCAACGATCGCTTTGGCCACAAGGATGGCGATTTGGCGATCCAACTTTTGGGCCAATCTCTGGTGGAAGGATTCCGTCAAGTCGATGTGATCGCCAGGCTGGGTGGGGATGAATTCGCGGTGGTGGCCAAGATGAATCCCGATGGCTCGCTGGACGGTGCCGTCGAGAGGGTCCGACATTCCTTGACACGGCTCAGCGAAGAGCTGGGTCGCCCGTGGCAAGCCCGAACAAGTGGAGGATGGATTGTGTGGGACCCAAGCGAGGGGACTGGGCTTGAATCTGTCTTGTCACGGGCCGATCAAAATCTGTACAACGACAAAAAACACCGCAAGAAGCACCAGAAAACTTGAGATCCCGCAACGGGTATTTTTCCTTGGAAACCAACTTGTCCTTCAGGAGATCCTGAAGAACTTGGAAGCACACCGTCCCACTTACGCCTTGATGACGGTCGCGATGGACGAATCCTACCAGACCCAAGTTGGCGCGGCACCTCGGCCGCCTCCCGCCGTCTGGGGGTCCGGCTGATGGTGTTCTTGGGAAGCTCCATTGATCAACAGCGCACGAATCCCCACCGGCACGATTGGGAGGGAGGTGGAAGTCTGATTTTCAAGTTGGCCAACTCACCCCAAATCGATGGCTATCTCCCGTTGGTCGGGTCGCTGGGGAATTACGATGGCAGCAAGCTGGACGAAGTCCTCTCGAAAGCCGACCAGAACCTTTACCGCGACAAACGGCAAAGAAAATCCTCGTTCCCGGAAATCTGATCCCTCCTAACCGACTGATTTTCCTGGAATCCGATCTCGACCTATGCGATCCTTTACCCTTGTGAGAGATCGACTACCTACCTACGCCCTGATGACCGTCCCCATGAATGGACCTTACCAGAGTCAGATCTGGCGAGGTGCGACCTCTGCTGCCCGATTCTTGGGTGTCCGGCTGGTGGCCTATGTGGGCAACTACTTCTACAAGGCAGAAAAAAATCTAAACCGACCGGACCTGAGCGACAACGGAAGCCCCCTGTTCCAACTGGCTGGAGCTACCGACATCGATGGCTATCTGCCTGTAGTGGGGTCGCTGGGAAACTTCGACGGCACCGACATGATCCAGAGATTTTTGGATCAATTGCCACCCAAGCCCATCGTGTGTCTGGGAGTGGCCCTCCCGGGCCGCATCTCGGTCGTGCCCTCGGGGAGTGGCATCGACAAGGCGGTGGACCATTTGGTCCAAGTCCACGGCTGCAGGGACATCTTCTACATCGGCGGCACTCCCCACAATTTCGATGCCCAATACCGGCTGGCAAACTTCAAGCAAGCCATGCGCGAAAACGGTCTGGAGCCCAATGCCGAAGATATTCTGGTCGGCGATTTTTCCAGCGAAACGGCCGAGCAACTTGTGGAAGGGCTGCTCGACCAAGGTCGGATTCCCCAAGCGATCGTTTGCGCCAACGATTCGACCGCCATCGGAGCGGCCACCATATTGCAACGGCGCGGCTATCGCGTTCCCGAAGACGTGATCCTGACCGGTTTTGACGACAGCGACGAAGCCAAGTCCATGAAGCCGAGTCTGACCACCGTGGCGGCATCGGCCTACCAGATCGCCTTCCGGTCGATGGAACTGCTCCACGATCAACACTTGGGGAAAATCGTCCAGAGCGAAACCCTCCCGACCCAGTTCATCGTCCGGCGTTCTTGCGGGTGTCGCGCCGTTGGATCGTCCGTGCTGCTTGCCAACCCTCTTGGCCTTCCCCAAATCCCGGATCTCTCTCGATTTGCTTCCAGCGCCTCCAGTCCACCCGAGGCCCTCGCCTTCCAAGAGCGCATCGAAAAAGTTTTCGACCACGCCTCGGACATGGAGCTCGATCTGTGGGAAGAAAAGATCGTGGTCGCCTCGCGCCAAGCGACTGCCCCCGACATTTCGCGGTACCTGTTGGAGGTCCTGCCGGCCCTGAACGCCGTGCGCCAAGGTCACCAGATCTCCGAAACCATGTCCTTGCAGCGCCAGATGAGCGGGCAATTCCAAGCCATCCGCTCCATCATGTCCGACTTGTCCCAAGAGGGCTTTGTCCAACGATTGCTCACCGGATTGCGCTCCAACGTGAATTCCCAAATGCGGATTTTGTTGTTCCGCAAGGATTTGGAACCCGAACCCCACCCCAAGTTCGAGCCCGGAAAATTCCAGTTGGAACTCGATGTGGAATCTGGTTACATCGGGCCGCCGCGCGATCCATCGCTCCCCCACCAAGTGGTTCAGGAAGTCTGGTGCGTCCTCCCCTTGATCTTGGGAGACGACACGTTTGGCGTGCTCCAAATCCGGGAATGGACTGCCCACGAAATGTTGTTGGAGGGCTTGCGCCAAACCCTGACCTTTGTGCTCTCGGCAGCCCACAACGCCTACCATGAAGCCCAAGTCCGCGAAGAATTCAAACGGTTGGCGATTCGCGACCAGATGACCGGCCTTTTGAACCGGCGCGGTTTGCTGGAACAGGGGGAATTGCTCGGCAAGCTCGCGCTTCGCGACCAAAATGTGTTGGGCATCGCGATGTTCGATCTCGACGGATTGAAGGAAATCAACGACCGATTTGGCCACAAGGATGGCGATCTGGCGATCCAACTGCTGGGCCAATCCCTCGTAGACGGATTCCGTCAGGTGGATGTGATCGGCCGCTTGGGCGGCGATGAATTCGCGGTGGTGGCCAAGATGACGAAAGAAGGGTCGTTGGACGGCGCCTTGGCCAGAGTCCGCCAATCCCTCACGCAGCGCAGCATCCAATTGGACCGTCTTTGGCAAGCTCGGACCAGTGGAGGTTGGATCCTATGGGACCCGAAGGAAGGAACCGACCTCGATTTGGCTCTGTCGCTGGCCGACAAGAACCTTTACAAGGACAAACAAGAACGCAAGTCGCGGCGCAAAAGTCCTTGATGGATCGTACATTGTGTAGCTCCCAGAAATCCAAACGCGTACCAGGAAATTCTCAACGACCGTGACGGAACGACTGCCCACCTATGCCCTGATGACCGTTCCCATGAACGGGCCCTACCAAAGCCAAGTCTGGCGTGGGGCGGCGGCGGCTTCGCGCCTATTGGGAGTCCGGCTGGTGGCCTATGTCGGCAATTACTTCAACAATTCCGAAAATCCCCTGCAGCGTTCCGACATGTGCGAGGAAGGCAATCGCCTCTTTCGCCTTGCCAGTTCCCCGGACATCGATGGGTACCTGCCGTTGGTGGGGTCTCTCGGAAATTTCAATGGCATCGGACTCATTCAACAATTCTTGGATCTTTTGCCTCCCAAACCAACGGTCTGCATCGGAGTCCCCCTCCAGGGGAGAGTTTCGGTGGTCCCGTCGGGGAATGGGATCGACAATACCGTCGACCATCTGGTCCAAGTGCACGGTTGCAAACGCATTGTTTTCATTGGCGGCACACCCCAAAACGTCGATGCCCAATACCGACTGGCAAGTTTCCAGAAGGCCATGCGCTCCCACGAACTCGAGCCACTCGACATTCTGGTTGGCGATTTTTCCCGGGAAACCGCCGAGCAACTGGTCGAACGACTGCTGGATCAAGGCCGAATCCCCCAAGCGATTGTTTGTGCCAACGACTCGACCGCCATCGGTGCCGCCTGCATCCTCCAACAGCGCGGATTCAAGATCCCCGAAGACGTGATTTTGACCGGCTTCGACGACAGCGACGAAGCCAAATCCATGAAGCCCAGCCTGACGACCGTGGCGGCCTCGGCTTTCCAAATCGCCTTCCGGTCGGTGGAGCTTGTCCACGAACAGTTTTTGGGAAATCCGACCAAAAGCGAAGCGATTCCCACCGAGCTCATCCTACGCCGGTCGTGCGGGTGCCGCATCCTCGGGTCGTCGTTTCGTCTCGCGGCTCCCACCTCCTTGCCTCAAATTCCCGACATCACCCGGTTCATGTCCAACGCCTCCAGTCCCCAAGAGACCACCGCTTTCCAAGAGCGCATCGAAAAGGTGTTTGACCACGCTTCCGACATGGAACTTGATCTGTGGGAAGAAAAGATCGTCTTTGCCTCCCGCAAGGCCAAATCCCCCGACCTTTCACGGTCTCTGCTGGAAGTCCTGCCGGCCTTGAATGCCGTGCGCCAAGGGCACCAGATCACCGAAACCATCACCTTGCAACGCCAGATGAGCGGGCAGTTCCAGGCCATCCGGCACATCATGGCCGACCTATCCCGAGACGGATTTGTCCAACGATTGGTCGCGGGACTTCAAGCCAATGTGAATTCCCAATTGCGAATTCTCTTGTTTCGTAGCGACCTGGAACCCCACCCCTCCCCTAGCTTCGAACCGGGAAGTTTTGAGCTCGAGCTGGATGTGGAATCAGGCTATATCGGACCTCCTCGAGATGGATCGCTCCTGCACCAAAACGAGCAGGAAGTCTGGTGCGTGCTCCCCTTGATTTTGGGAGACGAATCGTTTGGAATTCTCCAGGTCCGGGAATGGACCGCGCACGAAATGTTGTTGGAGGGCTTGCGCCAAACCCTGACTTTCGTATTGTCCGCCGCTCACAACGCCGCCAACGAAGCCAAGCTGCGCGAAGAATTGCGACGGCTTGCGGTGCGTGACGAGCTGACCGGGCTTTTGAACCGACGAGGACTTTTGGAACAAGGACAGAATCTGGCAAACCGGGCATTGCGCGACAAAACTTGTCTCGGCGTGGTGCTGTGCGACCTGGATGGTTTGAAACAGATCAACGACCAATACGGGCATCTCGACGGCGACATGGCCATCCAGATGCTGGCCAATTCCTTGGTGGACGGATTCCGTCAGGTGGATGTCATCGGTCGCTTGGGCGGGGACGAATTCGCCATTTTGGCCGAGCTTCAGGGCGACGGGAATTTGGACGGAACTCTCGAACGCGTCCACAAGGCCCTTCAACGGCGCAGCCTGAAGTCAAACCGTCCCTGGGCGGCCCAAACGAGCATCGGGTGGGTCAAATGGGACCCCGCGGACGGTTCTCGATTGGACATGGTCTTGTCCAAAGCCGACCAAAATCTTTATCGAGATAAAAAACGCCGCAAATCCATCTGATCCAGGTTTCGGGGATCCCCCAAACCTGGATCCCGACCCGCGGAAAAAACAACAATGAACGCCTTTACCCGATGGATCAAGCTCTAGGCGGCTACATTGCAACGTCGTGAACGACGGAAAAATCATCCAAACCTGGGTACCCGGCGAGCCCTGGCGCCGACTCCTGGCCACCCTCATCGATCTGTTCTTTTTCTTCCCGCTGGCGATCATGGCCGTCCAAGCGATGGACCTCGCCTTGCAATGGCAGAATTCCGCCCCCTTGGTGGTGGTCAGCGCCTTCTGGTGGGCCCTGAACCTGTACCTCATCGTGCGGTTCCAAGGAACCCCTGGCAAACGGCTTATGGGCCTTCGCATCCTTCGCCTCGACGGAAGATCTCCGGGGTGGGTGGATGCCATCAACCGCCAGATCCTTTTCATTGGTCTATCCGGGCTATCGATTCTCCACCAGGGAGCCATGCTTCCCATCGTGCCACCGGGAACCAATCTGGAACAATTCGTGGACATGCTCACCCAAAGTCCCTCCTCCTGGGCCTGGGTCGGTGATGCGTGCCTGGCCCTCTTGTGGGGATCGTGTCTCTTGATCCTGATGCGGCCTGATCGCCGGGCGATCTACGATTTGTGGGCAGGCACCGTCGTGGTCCGTTCCGTAAAAGCCTCTCCCAAATCTGTGGTTTGAAAGCCACTGTGCCGTTCTACCTTCCCCTGAATCGCGCTTTCTAGGTTGAACTGCGTTTAGATTTTCCTTTCCACACGAAACCCTCCGAGGAAAACCCATGTCCGAGCAGCTGGTGTACATCGACGGCGCATTCTATCCCAAGGCCGAGGCCAAGGTGTCGGTATTCGACCATGGCTTCCTCTACGGGGATGGCGTTTTCGAAGGCATCCGGGCCTATCATGGCAAGGTGTTCCGATTGGAACCCCACATCAAGCGGCTTTACGAATCGGCCAAAGCCATAGGCTTGATCATCCCCATGGCTCCCGAAGAGATGTCCAACGTGGTCATCGAAAGTTGCCGCCGCAATGGGATCGCCAACGGATACATCCGCTTGGTGGTCAGCCGCGGGGTGGGCGACTTGGGTCTGAATCCCTACTTGTGTCCCAAAGCCAGCGTGATCTGCATCGCGGCCAGCATCCAATTGTACCCTGCGGCGCTTTACCAAACCGGTTTGGACATCGTGACCGTGGCCACGCCGCGCAACCACCCGGAAGCCCTAAATCCGCGAATCAAGAGCCTGAACTACTTGAACAACATCATGGCCAAGATGGAAGCGATCCGGGCCGGGGTCCAGGAAGCCATCATGCTCAACCTGCAAGGCTACGTGGCCGAATGCACGGGGGACAACATTTTCATCGTCCGCAACGGGGCCTTGATCACTCCACCCGCCACCGAGGGTGCGCTGGAAGGCATCACCCGCGGGGCCGTGATCGACTTGGCGAAAAAGAAAGGGCTAGACGTTCGGGAAGAACGCATGTCGCGCTTCGACATCTACACCTGTGACGAAATGTTCCTCACCGGGACGGGTGCGGAATTGATTCCTGTCGTGAAGGTGGATGGACGTCAGATCGGAGATGGCGGCGTGGGACCTGTGTTCCAAGGACTTTTGGTCGACTTCCATGAATTGGTGAAATTCGATGGCGCCCCGATCCCGGGGTTGGCATGATCTTTCCACCCCTTACTGGCGCCAAGGCCACCAGCCGCCTCAAGCAGATTCTGTCGCGCGGGACATCCCCCGACCCCCAGATCGAGGCGAAAGTGAAAGCCATTTTGGCCGACGTGCGCGATCGCGGATTGAGCGCCGTAACGGAATACGCGAGGTCGCTGGACGGGTTGGGTGCCAAGCAACCCTTGCGGATCTCGGCGAAAACGGTCGAAAGCACCGCCGCCAAGTGCCTCAAGCCGGTCCAAGATGCGATCAAGCGGTCCATCAAACAGGTCAAAGCTTTCCACGAGCGCCAAGCCGAGGAATCGTGGGTGCTGGAAGGCGCCTCGGGCCAGTGGGTGGGCGTGCGGGTGACACCCCTGCGCCGGGTTGGACTGTACGTTCCCGGCGGAGCCGGATCGTATCCCAGCACGGTGATCATGAACGTGGTCCCGGCCCGGGTGGCCGGGGTCCAGGAAATCGTGGTCGTCACTCCGTGTCCACGTGGACTCGATCCAGCGGTGGCCTTCGCGCTACGCGAATTGGGCATCGAAGAAATCTATTCCGTGGGTGGGGCGCAGGCGGTGGGACTGTTGGCCTATGGCGCCAAAGGAATCGAGCGGGTTGACAAGATCGTGGGCCCGTCCAACGTTTGGGCCAGCGTGGCCAAGCGCGAGGTTTTTGGGACCGTCGACATCGACAACATCGCCGGTCCCAGTGAAATCCTGGTCTTCTTCGACGAAACCTCTCAGCCGGAGTGGGTCGCCGCCGACCTGCTGTCCCAAGCCGAACACGGTTCGGGCTACGAGAGCGCGGTGGCCCTCACGACCAGTCCTGTCGCCGCCAAGGCGGTGTCCGAGGCCGTGCAGCGCCAGGTCGACGCCAGTCCCAAAAAGCAGATTTTGGAAACCGCCCTGGCGCGCTATGGCCTGTTGATGGTCTGCCCCAACTGGACAGAAGCCTTGTCGGTAGCCAACCGGATCGCCCCGGAACACGCCGAAATCCTGTGCGAAAACGTCCAGGAAATCTTGGAAGGCCTGCACAACGCCGGGGCCATCTTCGTGGGCCCCTGGACGACAGAATCTGTCGGAGACTACATGGCAGGCCCCAACCACGTCTTGCCCACCAGCGGCACCGCCCGGTTTGGTTCGCCCTTGGGGGTGTACGACTTTCTCAAGCGCACCTCCTTGCTGTTGTATGGCCCCCAGGCGCTGGCCGCCGACGGACCGCACATCGCCAACCTCGCCGAAGCGGAAGGCTTTTTCCATCACGCCGAGGCCGTGCGCTTGCGGCTTCCCGCCGCCAAAGCGGCTATCCAGCCCCAAGGTGCGAAATCCCAACCGCGCCGGGCGCGGCCAGCCTCACGCGCGACCAAGGTCGCCAAGCCGCGCAGGACACCATGACAGTTCTTGTCGACTACAAGGCGGGAAACCTCACCTCGGTTTCCTTGGCGTTGTCCAAGGTCGGTGTGGAACACATCCTTTCGGATGACCCGGAAATGGTCCGCAAGGCGGACCGCGTGGTGTTTCCTGGCGTGGGCGCCGCTGGTTCGGCGATGGCCAATTTGCGCGCCTCGGGGATGGACCAGGCTTTGGTCGAAATCATCGCCAAGGGAAATCCGGTCCTTGGCATTTGCATCGGGTGCCAGATTCTGCTCGAATCTTCCGAGGAAGACGGGGGCGTATCCTGTCTGGGAATTCTTCCCGGCAAAGTCCGTCGTTTCGATTTCACCACCACGCCTTCACCGCGCCCCAAGGTGCCGCACATGGGATGGAACC
>CAIKAA010000033.1 GCA_903825275.1 uncultured Fibrobacterota bacterium
ACGGTTGGTTGATCTACACCTTGAACCTCGAGGACAAGGACAAATACAAGGTCGGAGATGTGCTTGATCTCTATGTCAAGCCACAATTCAATTTGAACGACCAAGTTGGTCCCTATCTGGGAATCGATTTCACCAAGAGCTTCGATTCAAAATTCGATGGCACGAGTTTGGACAATGCGGGGTACTTGTTGACGCTCCGCCCCGGCATGAATTTTACCATCAACGACAAGTTCTCCCTGGAAGCCAATGTTCCCTTCACTGTTGCTGGTAAGAATGCTGCTGCCTCCTGGGGCGTTTACCTCGGGTTCTATTCGGTCTTCGGTTTCTAATCATCGAAAATGATTCCCCGGGGATTGGCCCTGGGGGTGGGTTCGCGGTGGCTTGTGCGCTTCGCCTCCGCGGGTCTTGCCCGGTAGTCCGAGACAATGCGGACCGCCGGGCTTTTTCTTTTTGGGGACAGGTTTTAGCGAAGGGTGTCCTCTATTTGGGGAGGCTTGCGAGGTAGGCGCGCCAACCGCCGAATTCCGTGATGTCGCGGGCGCCTTCCAAGCCAACGCCTTCGCAAATGAATCCTTTCACCCAGCGGCCGTCTTCCAGCTGCACATTCCCGATGCCCAAAGGTGGTGGGACCTCGGCCACAAAGGAACCGAACGCGTCCACCGGGATTTCCCACACCTCCAGGGCGATCTGGCCGCCACCTTTTCCTCGGACCAGACCCGGCTTGGGTGGGACCGTATTTGTCAAAGCATAGAGCGAATAGCCAAGCGCGGTCTTGCAGGACTCCAAAAGCCTGGCGCGACGCGAGGTCAGTTGGTGGTTGAGGGGCATCCCCGAGAGGTGGGCTCCCACCACAGAGAGCTGCACGCAGCCGTCGGCGCGAAAAGAGGTCTTGTGGGTGGGGAAAAATTTGGTTTGGAGTCCAGTGGGCTGCTGCAGTGTGGCCATCCACTGCCCCCCAAAGGCAGCCAGGGCTTGGTCGTGCCAGGCGGGGGCGAGCAAGGTGATGCCAGCGGGAAGTCCATCGGGACGGAAAGGTCCGGGAAGGGCCAACGCCGAGAGGTCGGCCAGGTTGGCAAAATTGGTGTAGGTCCCCAGTTTGGAATTGACGCCAAACGGATCGGCTTCCACCTCGGCCAAGGTCGGATGGAAGGGGACCGTGGGGACCAGCATGGCGTCGAATCCAGCCAGGATCCGGCCGATTTCCCCGGCGAGTTCGGCCCGCCGGTATTCGGCGCGAAAGGTTTCCAGGGCGGTGGCTTGGAAACCTTTTTCCACGATGGAGCGCACCACAGGATGGATCGATTCCGGGGCTTTTTCCCAAAGGCTTTGCACCACAGTCAGGCGTTCGGCTACCCAGGGGCCCTGGTACAAGAGCGAAGCGAGTTCGGAAAACGGAGAGAAGTCAATTTCTGTGAAATCCACGCCCATGTTGGAAAGTCGACGACAGGCCAGGTCGAAGGCGGCGCGAGCATTTTGGTCTCCAAAAAATTCCAACGGTGAAGGCACGGCAAATTTTGGACGGGGGTTCATCCCTGCCGCCGCCACCCGCGGCATTCGGGCGAAGGGATCCAGGGGGTCGTGCCGACCAAGGATCTGGGAAACCTGGTGGGCGTCGTTCACCGAACGGGCGAAGATCGAGACACAGTCCAAGGTGCGGCAAGCCGGGACAACGCCACGGGTGCTGAACCAGCCTCGGGTGGGTTTGAGCCCACTGATGTTTTGGAACCCAGCAGGAACACGGCCCGATCCGGCCGTGTCGGTCCCCAGCGCGAAGGGGACAAGGCTGCGTGCCACCACCGAGGCCGACCCGGAACTGGATCCGCCTCCGATCCGAGTGGCATCGAAGACGCAAGGCACAGCGCCAAAGGGGGAACGGGTGCCGACAAGCCCCGTGGCGAATTGGTCCAGATTGGTCTTGCCGACCATCACGGCGCCCGCCGCGCGCAACTGGGCGACCACAAAAGCGTCTTGGGTCGCGGTGTAGGCAAAGGAGGGACAGGCCGCCGTGGTCGTCCACCCCGCGACATCGATGTTGTCCTTTACGCCAAACGGAACGCCAAACAAGGGAAGCTTTTCCAAATCGCCCCCGACCTGTTCGCGCAGAGCTTCCAGTCGCTCCAGTTCGAGCTCCAATCTTGCCCGGTCCATCACCTCGATCCAGGCGGGATCCTTCTCCCGAAGAGTGTCGACCAGCCGGCAAAGCTCTTTTTTCAGCTCCGGCATGCCGGCAACCCAGGTCAGTTTCCATTGTTCGAGGGAGCCGGGGCCGATCCAGCGGGGAGGTTGGTGGGAAAAAGTCATGGGAATGGTGTCCTCCGTGCGAGGTGGATGGGTCGGATCGGTGTTTTTGGGACGTTTCCAGCAATGGGCCGGTTGTTGCCCGATGGATCGGATCGATCCAAGCTGGGTTAATCCAGCGATGCGCGTGCCAATCCCCCCGTCAAAAGTTGGTCATCTCAATTTTTCCTACGGACTCCCGCGCGGGGCTAACTTTTCACCCGAAGCCAGAACTCTCCCGAAGGAATCCATCGTGCCTACCGCCAAAGAACAACTCGAACTTCTCCAACGCGGCGTTGTCGAACTCATCGACGAGAAGGATTTGCTCGCCAAGCTCGAAAAGTCCGTCGCCACGGGCAAGCCGTTGCGCATCAAGCTGGGCGTCGACCCCACCGCTCCCGACATCCATTTGGGATTCACGGTCGTGACGCGCAAGCTGCGCCAATTCCAGGACCTGGGCCACCAGGTTGTCTTGATCGTGGGGGACTACACGGCTACCGTGGGCGATCCGTCGGGCAAATCCAAGACCCGGGCGCGTTTGACGCATGCCCAGGTGCTGAAGAACGCCGAAACTTACCAGGAACAAATTTTCCGCATCGTCGATCGCGAGAAGACAGAAATCGTCTACAATGGAGAGTGGTTCGGTACCCTCTCGTTCGACAAGGTCACGGAACTGATGTCCCGCATCACGGTGGCCCAAATGTTGGAACGCCAAGAGTTCCAAAATCGCTATGCTTCCGGAAGTCCCATTTCGCTGCATGAATTCCTCTACCCCCTGATGCAGGGGTTGGATTCGGTGATGATCGAGGCCGATGTCGAACTGGGTGGAACCGACCAGAAATTCAACGTCTTGCGCGGTCGGGAATTGCAGCGTGACGCGGACCTTTGCGAGATTTTTGGGAAACCTGCCCAAGAACCCCAAGTCGGGTTGTTCATGCCGATCTTGATCGGGACCGACGGCAAGGAAAAGATGTCGAAGTCCACGGGAAACTACGTGGGGATTTCCGAGCCAGCCCAAGTGATGTACCACAAGATCTACACGATCCCCGATGACTTGGCGGAAAGTTGGACCACCCTGCTCACCGATTTGTCCTTGGAAGAAATCGAGCAATGGAAATCCAAGGTCCTGGCCGATGGCGCCCAGATCAACGCTTGGAAGGCCTGGTTGGCGGGCGACATCGTGGCACAATACCACGGCGAAGCGGCCTCAAAGGAAGCCGCCGAGCGCGAGGCGGCGGTGCATCGCGGCGAAGCCTTACCCGAAGACACCCCCGAGTTCCAGGCGGGAGCTGAAATCGCGAACCTTTTGGACCTGTTGGTGGCTTGCGGGGCGGTGCCCAGCCGTGGCGAGGGAAAGAAATTACTCCAGAACGGAGGCGTCACGGTCGATGGAGCCAAAGGGTTTGATCCGAACAGCTCGTTGCCCACTCAGGCGTTCATCTTGCGCGCCGGCAAACGCAAATTCTGGAAGGTGATCCGTTGAGGTTCAGGGGCGTTGTGAATTGGAGGATGGCATTGGTGGCCGTTTGGATGTCCGCGGCTACGGCCCAAGCCATCCAATGGCAGGTGGATGGAAGTGTCGGGGCCGGGTGGTTGACGGCACCATCCGCCGATTCCTTGGCCGAACCGATGCGCCCCACTTGGGTCTTTTTGGGGGAAAGTTGGTTGGATCGCGGGCCCATCGGGATCGGGACCGATGTGACCTGCAACCTATCCAATCGGACCTCCACAAGCCTGTCCGGGGGCACGGACCAAGAGCAGATTGTCTTGACCTCTGGGGTCCTTCTGTTGGGAGTGGCCTTTCCGTTGGAGAATTTCCCCGCCTCTGTGCGATTGGGAGCGGGTGGCGGCCTGGTTCACTCCTGGGATGATCTGCTTCGCGATGGCCAGACCTTCCAACAGGAGTCATGGGGGCCAGAGTTTCACATGGTGGCGATCTGGGAGCGGGAAATGGGGCGTCATGGCCTGGTTCGGATTCGCTTGGCGGCCGTCAGTTCCTGGACGAAGGAGTCCGAAATCATGGGGGCGGCGATCCGATCTTCCAGCAATTGGAGTCGGGTAGAATTTTCCCTGGGGTGGGGTTGGCGAAACATCCGATGAACTGTTGTGGACCAATCCAGTTTCGATGTGTTATGATGGGTCAGCATGGCGCAGATCGACCAGTTGTGGAAGGAGTGGAGAACCCACGGTTCGCGTAAGGCCAAGGACTTGCTCCTTGCCGAATACGCCGGACTGGTGCGTCATACCGCGCAGCGGGTGGCCGTCGGGTTGCCCAGTCACGTCGAGCTCGGAGACCTTGTCGGCTCGGGGGTGATGGGCTTGATCAAGGCGGTCGAGACCTTCGACCCGGAGCGCGAAGTCAAGTTCGAGACCTATGCGGGTCACAAGATCCGCGGGGCCATCTTGGACGAATTGCGCTCCTTGGATTGGGTGCCCCGCAGTGTTCGCCAAAAGGGGCGCAACCTGCAAAAGGCCTACGCCCAGCTTTCCAGCGAACTGGGGCGCACGCCCTACGACGACGAAGTCGCCGAACACCTGGAAATGACCTTGGTGGAATTCGAAGAATTGCTGTCCGAGGTCGCGCCGCTTACGGTGCTTTCTCTGGACGAGCAAGAAGGATTGCCTGGTGACGATGGATTGAAACTGTCCGAAACCATCGCCGACCAACAAGCCGCGGACGCTTTGAAGGAGATCGAAGAAGACCAGATGCGGGTGGTGCTTCGCGAATCCATCCAGGGGCTTCCCGAAAAGGAGCGCCTGGTGGTGGCCATGTACCACTTTGAAGAATTGAATTTCAAGGAAGTCGGGCGAGTGATGGGCATCACCGAATCGCGGGTGTGCCAGATCCATTCCAAAGCCATGATGAAACTTCGCGCGCGCGTTCGACTCCAGGTCAAAAAATGACTGGCGACACGACTCGGCTCGCTGCGGTTCTCAAAGGGCCCTTGGAGCCGGGAAATCCCCAAGCGGCTCCAACCTTGGCGCAGCGAGCGGATCGACTTCGCAAGGCGACAGAATCTGTCTTTACGCTTCCCACTCTGCCCACCGTCTTCGACGGAGTGCTGCGGATGCTGGAAAATCCGGGGACATCGACCCGCAAGCTTTCCCAAGCCCTGTCTCGGGACCAGGTCCTGACCGCTCGGTTGCTGAAAACCGCCAATTCGGCCTACTACGGATTTCCCCAAAAAGTCTCCACCACCAGCCTGGCCCTGGTGGTTTTGGGTTGGGACGCGACCCGCGATGTCGTGCTGGCGACTTCGGTGATGGAAATCTTCCAAAAGGCTAGGCGGGATGGGCGGTTCGACATCGTCCGGTTTTGGGACCATTCGCTCGCGGTGGCGTTCGCGGCTCGCGAACTGGCCCGCAAGCTGCATTGGGAATCGCCGGGTGAAGTGTTTACGGCCGGCCTTCTCCATGACATCGGCAAGGTGGTGCTCCACGAGCATCACCCCGACCTGTTCCAAGAAGTGCAACGCCGGGTTTTGTTGGAACCGGGCCTCTCGATGGAGATTGAAATCGAGGTGCTGGGGGCGACCCATCCCCAGGTAGGTGGATGGCTTTGTCGCCATTGGAATTTGCCGCCAAATTTGTGCGACTCGGTGGAATTCCATCACGTTCCCCAATCCTGCCCGCCGGAAAACCAAGCCCTTGCCGCGCTGGTCGCGTTAGCCGATCATTTTGTCCATCAGACGGAATCTGTCGAACCAAAAATCGATGGTTCGGTGGAAGTCGACCAGATGACCTTGTCCATTCTCTCTTCCCACGGAATATCCGTGCGGGAAGAAGACATCCCCTACCTGCGCGACCATGTGGTTTTGGAAATCCAGCGCGCCACCTCGCTGGGGGAGGCCTTCCGATGACCTTGCCTTCGGACGATTCGCTGGGCCAACTTTTGGAAACCTCCGAGCGGGAGCGGTCGGCCCTCCAGCAGACCCTGAACGATGTGCTCAGCTTCCAGCGGTTGGCCGAGACCGTGGGGGAGACCTCGGATCTCGAGACCCTGGTCGACGGTTTGGTTTCTACCCTGGGGCGGGTCGTGCCTTGGTCTGCGGCGATCGTGAAGATTGGAGCCGAAACCAGTCCATCCCACGAGGTGTATGCCCGTGGCATGGGCCCCCGGGCCCGTGAACGGTTTTGCGAACTGGAAGAAGAGACTCTGGTTCGCTGGGTGATGGAATCGAAGCGTCCGACCTTGATTCCCCCGATGGATGGTCCCGATGGGGTCGGTTGGATTCTGGTGCCGTTGGTGGTGCAACAACGGTCCGTCGGTTTGGTGGGACTGATCGCGGCCCTGCCTGTCGACCAGGTGACCTCGCACCAGATGGACATGCTGCGCCTGATCGCTGCCCAGGCGGCTGCGGCCATGGACAATCTGGGCCACATGGAAGACGTGCGGCGCAATTGGGGCGAGTTGCACAGCCTCTACGAAGTGGCGGCCACCCTGACCAAAAGCTTGGAAGTCGATCGGCTGTTCGAAACGGTGTGTCTCGCGATCCAGGATCGATACCAGCCAAAAGTTGTCGCCCTGGGATTTGTGGCGCCGGGCAGCGGCGCGACCAGAGTGTTCTCGACCCATTCCACCGACGAAGTCCGGGCCCTTTTGGACATCGGGACCCAATCCGATGGACCTGTGGTCATTGGACAAGATCTGTCGCATGGGAGCGAACTGGAACGACTTGGTGCCAAAAGCGTGCTAGTCCTCCCGCTGGTGGCCAACGAGCTCCATTTGGGGAATTTGTTGGTCGGGCATGAACAGGTGGAATTCTCGACCAATCCAGGTGTCCGGGAGTGGTTTGACGCGGTGGCTCGATTGCTTGGCGCTGCCTTGGAAAATGCCCGACTCTACGAAGAGCTGATGGATTCGAGTCGCAAGATGAGCGAGCTCCAGAGCCGGATGATCCAAACCGGGCGTCTGACCGGGATCGGTCAACTCGCCGGGGGAATCGCCCACGAAATCAACAATCCATTGCAAGTCATCTTGGGCCGAATCCAGATTCTCCAAGTGCGGTGCAACGGCATGGAAACGGTCCAGATCGATTTGTCGCGGCTGGAAACCGAAACCATGCGCATCGCCCAGATCGTGCGGGGAATGCAGGAATTCGCGCACCAGGAAGGGGTGGATGTCGTTCGAGTCCCGGCATCCTTGGCCACCATGGTGGAATCCGTATTCGAGCTGGTTGGTTTTCGCCTGAAGCGACACCGCATCGAAGTCCAACGAGTGGGATTCCAAACCTCACCCATCGTTTTGTGCGACCAAGACGAAATCAAGCACTTGGTGCTGAACTTGTGCATGAACGCGATCCAGGCCATGCCTCACGGAGGAACACTTTCCGTCTCGTTGGCCGAGCGGGACAACAAGGCCGTTTTGGAAATGGGGGACACCGGACCGGGAATCTCCGCCGAGGACATCGACCGGATTTTCGACCCCTTCTTCACCCGCCAACCAGCGGCGATGGGAATGGGATTGGCCATCGGCTTCTCCATCGCCCAGCGTCATGGCGGCTCGATCCACGCCGTTCCGGGAATTGCCAATGGAGCCTTGCTGAGGGTCGTTCTGCCGCTCCATCGACTTCGATCCTGAAACATTTGCGGCCCAGCCTTGCACCTCCAGATCGAAGCCGGGCTAGTGCGATCAACCTTGGATGAAGCGGTCAGCCCAACCGCGTACGTCCTTGCCATTGAGGACGTGGAAGGTCCGCAATTTTTCCAAGGTGGCGGCGGAAAATGTGGCAAGGGGGACATGCACCAGGCGCTTGCCGGCCTGGTGGGCGATCGATTGCAAGGCCAGATTGGGCGGTTCCCAAGCCGCGTAGGCGACGGCCTTTTGACGGGCAAATAAACAGGCTCCCGCCACCAAGGTTTCTAGAGACGTTTGGGCGCCCAAAGGTGGTTCGGAAAGCGAAAAGACGTCGGGAACTTGGCGCGGCGGAAACAACAACGCCAAGCCACCGTAGCGCGACCGCAGGATGCCGGGGCCG
>CAIKAA010000034.1 GCA_903825275.1 uncultured Fibrobacterota bacterium
CGTGAATGGAAGTGGTCGAAGGTTCAATTCCAGGCCAACAGCGACAACGGCGTCGCTCTGACTGGAATGACCGTTCAGAATTTGTTGGCGGGATCTTCGACTTCGCTGGCCGGGTATTCGCAAACAATCCCCTATACCGATCCCGGTGCAGGAAAGAGTATCTACCTGAAAATTCAGGCTCCCACATCGCGAACCGTACGTCTAAATTGGTGGCTGCAATAATCAATATGATTTGAATCGTATTCTTAAAGCCCCCTTTCCAGAATTTTGGGAAAGGGGGCTTTTTCTTGAATTCAACAGAGTGGGGTAATCATGACAATAAAATTTCGAATTATCGGGTTCATTTTCTGCTACTACGTGGTCGCATTTGGTGCCTCTACCCCAAAAACCTTCACTCACACCATCGTCGTGCGCGATCATCTCAATGGAGTTTCGACCGAGCAGACTGTCACCGCCAAACTCTGGGATAGTACGCTAACCGCATGGAAGGGGACAGATACCCAGACAGGAATCCAAGGGCTCCCGACTCCCGACTTCACATGGATCCCCAATGCCTACGTGAATCGGCGTCCCTTGAGCCCCGTGAATCCAATCGTAGGATGGCCTGGTCGGATTTGCGTGCGGGTGGATCGACCGCCTCCGTTCAGGCTTGATACCTCCGTTCAGCGTTGTTCCGGAGCCCTGGTTGGTCCTCATTTCGTGCTGACCGCTGCTCATTGCGTTGTCCAACCGTATACGCAAGGCTCCATCCAGATTGGATGGGTGACAGATTCTGTCCTAATACGCCCGGGGTATAACTTAAAAATGGATGCTCCAGGATTTGATCGAGTTCGTGTGGTAAAATCCTATGTTTCCAAAAGTAAGTTCGACAGCGGAGTGCCGTATGCTGGCGACAACGAGTGGGCCTTGTTGGAATTGGACCGGGACGTTGGCACTCATTTGGGTTGGGCTCGCGTCATCCCCATTGACTATTCCAAAACTTCCCAGATGATTCACATGATGGGATACCCATTGATACCCAAACCGTGTGGTGGGGTCGTGAATTGTGATACCACCCCAAAAACTGATACGATCATGCATTCGTGGCAGGAACTTGATTACGCCCCGGATCCGATTGCCCCTTACCAAGAATGGCTGCCAATGATATCACCCTGGGAAGGTGAAAGTGGTTCCGGTACCTTCATGTGTCCGGATGACTCTTGTCGCGGGGGGAAAATCAATATCGTCGGTGTTCGATGGACAATTTCTGCCATCAACTCTAACGATAGCGTAATGACTGGCGTCATGGCGGCGATTCTCAAGGACGACGTAAAGACTCCAGCTCTATCCGTGGAAGTCCGAGAGACGGAGAGTTTTGGCTTACATCTCGAAAACGGCACCCTTCGCGCCACCTCCGCGCTTGACGGTGAATGGCAGCTCCTCTCCTTGGATGGCCGCCACCTCGCCACACCCAGCTTTGGCCGGTCCCTTTCCATCGCTTCCGATCGTCTCCCTCGCGGTGTTACCTTGATCGTATTCCGCACGCCAGGGCAGGCACCGGTGACGCGCCGGTGGACCTCTCCGTAACCGATCGATCAGGAGGAAGACAAATGGCCATCACGCGCCCCACAAATCCCTCCTCCGCCAGATCATCACGCTTACTCCATTCTCTCTACCCCACAGGCCAACCGTGAGCCCTTCCCCTCGACCCCGCAAGCGATACGCTTCCGGACAAAGGCATATGATCCGCGTCCCCATACCCGCCGCGATCCTGTATCCGTCCCTGGGCGCACCGGGGATTGTCAAGGACGGCAAGATCCACCTGATCTTGTTGGGACCCAAGACGCTTGAAACCACCACCATCAACTCCCATCTGAAGGTTCTGCTGAACAAGACAACACCGGGTATGTACAGCGACAACCCCTTGTTCGCTGACTACCAGGTGGATAGCTCGATCACCTGCACCCTGCTCGACACAACCGACAATATGGTCACCATCGAGGAACTTGGCTTCAAGGCGGTGCTCGAGCCCTTTGTGATCGACACCTACCGCAAGAGCTTGGTGGGGGGAATGGGAAGCGCCAATCCTGACACACTCTGGCACGTGACCGTCGAGGCGTCGCCGCTGTTCGGGAGCAGCTTAAGCAAGATCTACCTGCACTGGAGCGACACCAGCGTCGCCAGCCCCCAAGACTTTCAGGAAGCAAGTCTTCTTGATCGCTTGATCAACACCTCGGAAAAGGATTTGCACCGCGAAAAGGACAACGGCTCCGGAATCGATGCAGACTCCAACAAGCCACGCCTCTATCCCTATTCCGACGGCTCGGAACCGCTCTTCATTGGCAAGCGCCTGCGCGAGCGGCTTCTGTCTTCCCAGGATTCGTGGAGCCCCTCGGTCCCGTGCCTCAATGCGGCCAACATGATGACCGACAGCTTTGTCAACCTCACCGATTTCCATCCAGTCTACCTGTTGCCTGCCGACAAAAAGCACCTAAGCTACGGCTTCATTTCCGACCTGCACTTGGTCACCAAATTCAGTCTTCTCAAACACACCGATGTCCGCGTGATTCCGGGGTTAGCTCCCGACGAGCTGGCGCAGGAAGTCCCCAAAGTCGGCCCGCTGGTCGCCGACACGATCGAGTCTCTGGAAGAGCATTTCCAAAATCTGTCGCGCGATCCCGACATTGACGCCATTGTGATTGCGGGGGATTTGGTCGACTTCCACCAAGACAATTTCCCCACCGACATCTACGCCCGATTTCCCGCCGATTGTCTGGATCCACCTGAATCAAACCATTACCTGCGGATCTGGAAGGCGTGCAACCAAAAGGAAGC
>CAIKAA010000035.1 GCA_903825275.1 uncultured Fibrobacterota bacterium
TGGCCGGAAACCAAGTGATTTCCAGACCACACGGCGCTTCCTGGCCATCGACTGGAGCAGTCTCCCCTCATCCACATAGTCGAGGATTCGGACCTGGGACTTGCCAGGGTAGTGGCGAAGGATCCGCCCGGCGTATTGGGTCAGTGTACCCTTCCAGCTGATCGGCATGGCCAGGACAAGCGCGTCCAGACGGGGTTCGTCGAAGCCTTCACCGATATACCGACCAGTGGCCAAAATGACCCAACGATCGCTGTCGCCCAGGTTGCTTAGTTCAATTCCCTTTGCCTTCCGGCGCTTGGTGGTTTCTCCTCCCTTGAGGACAACGAGGTTTGGAACCAGAGGTCGTAGCCTAGCCTCCAGGGCTTGTAGATGTTCGATCCGCTCCGTCAGTACCAGAGGATGGTGGCCAGCTTCGTGGAGGGCAAGGATGTCCATGATGATTTGATCTGTTCGCCCGGCATGTTCGGCAAGAGCCCCGAACTGGGCCTGGATTCCGGCTGCACCTTCCGATTCGATGGGGGCGACTCCCGTCTCGTGAATCTCAAGGATCTTCTCAAGTCCGGCAGCTTCCTTGGTTTCGGTGATGCGGTGCAAGATCGGGCCGCATTGGAAGTGGAGAATGCCATGGAGGCCATCCTTCCGACGCGGAGTGGCGGTCAGGCCGTGGACATACTTCGCCTTCACTTCCTTGAGCACCTTCTCGATGCTGACGGCGGGCACATGGTGGCATTCGTCCACGATGACCATGCCGTATTCGCTGATCCAGTCCTCAACGCGAGCATCTTTCAATAGACTTTGGACCATGGCGACATCAAGGGAGCCGTTCCGTCGCGATTTTCCTCCCGAGATTGTACCGATTTCCTTCGGGTCCAATCCGAGGAAAGTGGAGAGGCGAGATTTCCATTGGTCCACCAACGGTTGGCGATGAACCAGGATCAAGGTATTGACCTTCCGGCGAGCGATCAGGCCTGCAGCCATGACGGTTTTTCCAGAACCGGGCGGAGCACTGAGAATGCCGAGAAATTGGCCTGCCAGGGCATCCACTGCTTCGGCTTGCCCATCACGTAAATCGCCGTGGAATGTTGTCTACAAAGGCTTTCCCGCGAGAGTCTGATCTTCCCAATCCAATTTGATGTCCAGGTCGCGAGCCAACTTCTCCAAGGCCAACTTGCAGCCACGCGGTATCGAGAGCCACTTTTCGTCCTCTTCAAAACAGCGGATCACGCGAGGTGTTCCGGCGACAGTTAGTCGCATGGCCTCCTTGCGATGGAACTCCGGGTTGGCGAGGATCGCGAGCTGCTTGAGACGTGCCTTGATCGGCGTGGACAAGTGGGCTTTCTCGATGAACAACGATTGTCCGTGGATGATCTTCATCCGATCGGGTTTCTCTATGATCGGCGCTGGCGTCGAGGTACGGGAGGGATTGCGAAGCCAAGGTGGAACGAGATCCTCGCCATCCTCCTCATTTCGGCCAAAGGTGGCCTTCTGAACGGATCCGACCCAGGCGTCGAGCTGGTCGATGCTCACCGTAGGAATGCTCTGTAGGTAGCTCCACGGATCAGGAATGACCTCAAGACTGTCGTCGAGGAATAGCGTATTGCCTCGTTCTCTAGCTTCGCGTTGTAAGGGTAGGGCGATCAAATTGCCGAACCCACCATCTGGCATGGTGTCTTGGTTGGGGAATAGGCGATCGTAGGAGGCGAGAGGAAGTTGGTCTTCATAATTCATCGCCCGCGACAAAATCAGGAATCCAAGATTTCGGGCCTGCGCCGCCGGTACGGGACGATTGAAGAAGATCCATAGATGCGCCCCGTCTCCCGAGCGCGACCGCTCGATGGCGACGGGAACTCCAAGCTCTTTGGCTGCGGAATGGACGGCAAGGATGTCTCTCCGCCAAAACTCTCCATCGAAATCGGCAGCCAGGAAGATCGTCTCCGCGTTAGGGGTCAGTGGATAGACTCCTGCAACCAACTTCCCCTGAAGATGTGCCCTCAGAACCGTTTCGTCCCACGAACCGTTCGCGGAAAAGACGTATTTTGTCATCCTGCGAAAGTGATGATTCTACGGCTGGTGGTAACGGCGTCGGTTCGTTCTCGATGTGGAGCTTCAGTTCTCCTTCGGCGAGATGCAATCCACTCCGAAGGTCGCGGATCCTCTCTTCGAGGTCGGCTTTTCGCCGTGACCAAGCCTCCGCCGGGTTCATTGGTAAGCCTGGACGGTTGATTGACTCCGGTCCCGAGACGAATGAGCCGTGTTCATGAAGCTGCCGCCATTTCCAGATAGGGGCGAAGGATCGTGCGTGAGCGCAGTCGGGCTGCCGTGCTTTCCAGCTCTCCAATCGTGGTCTTCTTCACTCGCAGGGCATCCCGAAGTGCTTCGATCGCGATGTCCACCCCAATTTTGTTGCGCATCCGGAACGCAGTCGACCACCGTTTTGGTCATACCATAGACGCGAAGCGAACCGCCCTGCACCTGGTGAACTTCGATTCCCAAGGAGTACGCCTCCTTGGTGAATCGACAGACTCGCAATTTGATGCCCGTCACCCGGGGTCGATGGGTGCCACCTTCCATGGCCATCCAGACCTCACGAGGTAGTTGGCTAGTGATCCCGTGGAACTGCAAGGCCGAGTGGAGACAAAGGACTCCATTGGACATTTGTCCTTGTGCCAAGACAAGGCTGTGATGCTCGTCGTAGGCTGAATCCGGCAGCCCGTAGAGTCCATGTGCCGACCGAAGGATGCGTCCAGTTTTGGCCCATCGGGAGAGCGTGCTGCGAGCAACTCCGGTTTGGGTAAGTTCCTGGGATGGGCTTGGGTGACCCTTGAGCATTGCTTGGCAGGCATTCCAAACCAGCATGCAACAAAGTCTACTTACTTCGATCTGGATACGGATGATTGGTTGCTTGGGGTGGATGACATCAGGTGATCCAATTTGAGCCCCAACCGATCTCCACTCCCTCCGACACGCTCCAACGTTCCCCACACACTGCAGGACGCATGTTTGCGGGCCGTACGCGAGTTGGCGCAAAACCATCGCCCCGCGTGCACCTTGGCGAATGCGACCTGTAGCCGAGCAGGGGTTTCGGAGACGGAAGCAGTAGATAGGTGTTCACGTTTCTAGTTTCGAAGAAAACGGCGGGCAGCAACTCGGCCATGCCCCTTACACCTGAAATGGACCATGACAAACGCCATTACGAACACACCCGCCGACACCCTGGTGGTCCTCGACTTTGAAACGACGGGACTGTCACCAGAATACGGGGATCGCGCCATCGAGATTGGAGCAGTGAAAATCGTCGACGGGAAATTCGTCGAACGATTCCAAAAGCTGATGAACCCAGGGTTTGCGATCAGTGGTTTTATCGCCGAATATACCGGAATCACCAACGCCATGCTGCGGGATGCGGCTCCCTGTCGCGAGGTGATGAGCGAATTCCACGAATTCATTGGCAACCACAATCTGGTCGCCCACAACGCTTCGTTTGACCGAAAATTTTTGGATTCCGAGTTTTCCAAAATCTCGAAATCCTATGCCGGGAGCTTCTCCTGCTCGATGCTGCTGTCCCGAAGAATGATCCAGGATGCGAAAAACCACAAGCTCGAAACTTTGGTCCGGCACCTGAATCTAAAAGTCGAGGGCACCTTTCACCGCGCGCTGTACGATGCAGAAATGGCCGGCAAGGTTTGGTTGGCCATGCTCGAACAAATTTCAATCCAGACCGAACGAGGTAAAGTCCCCTTCGATCTGGCCAACAAGCTGTGCAAAGCCAGCAAGGGCAAGGTGAACGCCCTGCTCCAGGCCCACGCCCGCTGAGGAGCCATCCGTGGGGCGGTGATCGTGTGACGAGAAGCGAGTCCAGCCAAGACGAATCCTGTCTTTTTTCGGAAGGATGAAAATTGGAAAGGGAATCGGGCATCCTAGAATCTTGACCACCATTTGAAATTTTCTCCCAGACTGCTTGGATCCTCGCATTTGCGAATTGTTGTTGTGGACTGTAGATTCATTTCAACTGCCTCCTCATTTGGTGGAGGTTTCGCGCCACAACCAACCGCTGATGGAAATTCGCACCCTAGGTGACTTTATAAGGCACTCGTGATTGCGAAGCGATAAAGGAGGCTTGGTTGGCCAATTCCACACCACAAGTTTCCATTCCGCTCAATGAAGGATCCGCACATGAAATCCCTATTGCTGGTCGTTGTGCTCATCATCGTCGTTTCGTTGGTTGCGTTGCGCTACTATGGCGGCCCTCAAGGCCCCGAATTGAGTGAGGTGACCTATCTAATGAAGCCGCGAATCAACGAACGCCCTCCCGTAAAGGTGATGCTTCTGGAGCTCAAAGGAAACCCCGCTCAAACCAGCAAAGTTGCCAGTCAACTTTTGTACAAAACCTATGGGGAGATTCCCGGATCGTCCAAGGGCACCAACATGCCAGCCTTGCTAGCTCGTTGGTCCAGGACTTCGAGCTCCAACCCGGACCAATGCCTGGGAAGATTTGCCCTTCCCGTACCTTCCGGAGTCATCGGGCTTCCCCAAATCTCAGATACACCCAAGCTCAAGCTCTCGCTCACCGACTGGGGGGCCGACACGGTTGCTGAAATTCTCCACGTTGGGCCTTACTCAACCGAAGCAAAGACCATGGATCAACTTCGTGGATTTGTCCGGGAATCGGGGTACGAAATTGGAGAAGATCAGGAGGAAGAATACCTACGCGGGCCGGGACCAATCTTTGGCGGGGATCCTGAGACCTACTTGACAATCATTCGCTTTCCTGTTCGTCAAAAACTTGCCTTGGCAAAATGAAACCAAGCCCGTTTCAGCTGGAATTCGGTCCCCTTCGGACAGCATTGCCGCAAGGGCACCCATTGTGATGGCGAGGGATGGGGGGGAGGCCATCCAGGAAATTCTCGGCGCCTAAAGCTCCGAGAATTGTCTGGGTCCCCATTCTGCCCGAAATTAGGGGTGAAGGGATACGCTTGCTTTCACCGTTTCGTGCGGTTCCATCCAACGCTCATGACCTGGTTGGTCCAGATCTGTTCGTCCTTCTCGCTGTAATGGGTGACTACGCGAATGAGGTACACCCCACTGGCGGCGACCTTGAGCCCCGCGATTCCGTTCCAGGCCAACAAGGCTTCGTAGTTGCCGCGTCGGTCCGTTTCCACCAATCCGGCCAAAATGGCGTTTGCCAAAGGTTGGAGATCGATGTTGGCGACATGGATCCCGATGTTGTCGTAGATGTCGAA
>CAIKAA010000036.1 GCA_903825275.1 uncultured Fibrobacterota bacterium
AGAAGGACAATCCACCCGAACCGGACACGCAACGCAGGACTTCAAGTTTTCCTGGCACGCAGGCCCCTTGTGTCCGCGCGCCAAAATGGTTTCCAAAGGAATCCAAAATCGGGTGGGATCCTCGGGATCCACCTGCTCGAGGAGAGAACTGAACCATTCCTGTTTGTGCCCGGCGGTCCAATCCGACCAACTTGGCGGGGTCCAACCCAAGGCTCGAAGGGGGCGTTCCACAGCCGCCACCGGAAGGACCAGGGCGTGACGATGGCCATGTTCCCAAATGCCGTGGGGAAGTTCGCCGCGCACGATCCATCGCGCCAATCTCCAGGCCTTGACCTTGGACGGCGATCGACTTCCCATCCAGGGAAGCTCCCGGGACATGGCCTTGACCAGCGATTTTGGATCGACAAATTCTGTCTGCCAAACTTCAATGGGGCCGTGGGTCCGGAGAAAATCGGATACCGACAACACCCAGCCAGCCAACGCGTCTTTGTGGGGCCATTCCTCCAGCCAGGCGAAACGACAAGCCCGGCATAATTCTTCCCAATCCTGGGGTGCTAGGGCAAGCAACCGCTCCCCAAGCCGGGATTGCAATTCGCGCAACAGCCGCGCCAGACTCCCCATCCCGATCTCTTGACCGAGCACCGTTGCGAGCAAGGCTCCGGAGGTTCGCGCCGATTCGGGAAGCCCTTCGAGGATCGCCAAGCGTCCGTCGGTCACGCCCCCAAAGGCCAGGGAAAGAGCTTGGAGCTTCTCGGCCAGGGGCGTGGGATTCAACCGGTTCACGGGGCGAGGAACAGCGACTCTCCCATCCGAACGGGAGATCCGGGAGCCGGAAAGGCCAGGTCCGGGCAGGCGGAGCGCACCGCTTGATCCCAAAGCAAGACGACCGTTGATCCCAGTTCGAAAATCCCCAACTCATCCCCCTTGGAAATGGCCAGGCTCGTTGGGGGTTCCCATGCCCCCGAACCTTTAAACCCCAAGTCCCGGTTCGAGGTTAGCCGAATGCTCCCCACGTTGTAGGCGCCCACCATCACGGCGACCACCAACCCTTCGGGGGCCTCCACACTCACCGAAGACCGCTCGTTTTTCACAAACACCCCGGGAATTCCTTCTACAGCGCCTTTGTTGACGGGCCACAAATCGCCCGGCATGTGGCGCGCCCCGACCAGCCGACCTCCGATCGCGTGGTGGACGCGGTGGTAATTCCAAGGGGCGAGGTAGATCGTGCAGAAGGCTCCGCCCTCCAAGCGCTCTGCCAAGGCTGGATCTTGCAGGAAATCACTCACTCGATACGGAATTCCCTTGGCTTGCAGCACCGTCCCTTGGTGAATTTCCCCGGATTGACCAAACGCTCCATCGCAGGGGGAAACCAGAAACGAGGTGGCCAAGGGGCGCGTCTCGGGGCGGATTTCACGGGTAAAGAAGTCTTGCAGACTTTGGTAGTCCGAGCGCGTCGATCGCACGGCCTCGGCCAGGTCGATGCGCGGGAAACCGGCGTGGAACAACCGGATGGAGCTCCTGGCGACCCAACGCGGGGTCCGGATCCGAGAGAGACGCCCGAACATGCGGGAAAGGAAGACTCTGGGCAAAAGTTTGAGTAGAATGATCACAATGCAAGGTGAAGGTAGCTTTTCGCTGCAACCCAATGAAATCCGGTCTTTCCGGCAAATCATCCAGTAGCGAAAAAAATCCTTCACCAGACCGTAGCTCTCCAAACGGAGATGCACGGTGGAAGAAAAAGGGAAAACAGAGCAGGAT
>CAIKAA010000037.1 GCA_903825275.1 uncultured Fibrobacterota bacterium
ATCAGTCCAAGCGCCAGGCACCATCCCGCAATCCGCAAAGCCGAGACCATGTCGATGTCGCCGCGCACCAACACCCGATCGGGTCGGTTCACCCGGTCGGCGGGGAGATCGCAAATATCGTTGTAGGCATTTCCGAAGCAAGCGATCAACATGGCGGACACGGCCAACAACCAAGGCTTGTCCGAGGCCAAGTCCTGGCTTGCGGCCCAGGATCCGGCCAAGCTCGTGGCTCCCGCCACGAGACAGTTGCCGAAACGCACCAATTTGAGAACGGAAGGGATCTTGGAAAGTCTCACTGGGAGGGAAAGGTAGCCCTGACCGACAGAGAGTCATGAAAGTGATTTTTTGCAGGAGATGGAACGATGTGAACCCCGTCACAAAAGATTTGACAATTTCCCTAGCCAAGTCAGAAGTTTCGAAATAGTTTCTTCAGCAAGAGGAGGGATGTTCCAGGGTTTACCCCGGCGCGTCATTGGTCAAACAAGCTCTGGCAGCGGGGATAGAAAGCAATCGGGGAATGCAACCGCCATCTTGTTTGACCCTCCTCGGTCCAGCCTCTTTTCGAAGGGGCCAGACCGAGGATCTGACAGAAGCGCACCGATCCACTCGATCGGTGCGCTTCTGCTTTAGGGCAAGCTTTATTTTGCACCTCAACCCTTCGACGAATCCGCGAGTTTCTGGTATCTTGGCACCACTATGATTGGCACCATTGAACTGGAACATCTCGAGATCGACTGCATCGTCGGAATTTTGCCTTTTGAACGAGTGCAGGAGCAAAAGGTTTTTGTCGACCTTGCCATGGATTTGGATTTTCATGCGGCCGCATCGAGCGAAGATGTCTCGAACACCGTGGATTACACAGTCATTTCCCGGCAGCTATCGAACTTGATCCAGGATCGTCGTTTCCAGCTCATCGAAACGATGGCGGTGGAATGCGCCCGATTGGTGTTGGACCACCACCTTGCTGTCCAACGCGTGTCCATCTCCATCCACAAACCCGCTGCCGTGCCGCAAGCCAAAGACACAATCGTCCGTTTCGAGCTTCGGCGGTGAAGCGAGCTCTGATCACGGGGTCATGCGTCCGAACCGGGCGCGCCATCGCCTTGCGGATGGCCCGCGAGCAATGGCATGTCTGCATCCACGGAAAGTCATCGTCCTTCGAGGATGCCGAGGTCACCCAGCGGTTGTGCCGCGAGGCAGGGGGCGACGCATCCATTCATCTGTCGGACATTTCCTCCTTGGAAGGATGTAGGGAATTGGTCGATTTGCTCGACTTCCCCACCCTGGATCTTCTGGTGCACAATGTGGGCATTTACGAAACCGGGCCTTTGCTAAAAACCGATCCACTGGTTTGGGATCGAATGCTTCGGACCAACCTCGATGCGCCCTTTCATCTCAATCGTCTGTTGGTCGACCGCATGCCACCGGGATCATCCATCCTCTCGCTTGGGTATGTTGGATTGAGCCGCCTGGCTGGTACCACCAAGACTGCAGCCTATTCCATTTCCAAAACCGCACTTTTGTCCATGACCAAAAGCTTGGCTTTGGAACTTGGGCCGCTTGGCATTCGGGTGAACATGGTTTCTCCGGGCCAATTGGAAAATTCGGTGGATCTGCCACCCGATATAGCATTGCGCGTTCCCTTGGGGCGCGCTGGAGAGGTGGAGGAAATCGCCAACGCCATCGCTTGGCTGGCGTCCGATCAGGCCGCCTACATCACCGGGCAAGACCTTGAAGTGGCTGGAGGCCTGATGATGGCCTTGCGGGGACAGTGACCTTGACTTGGATTGTCCTCTGGGCCCTGCTTGGCCAAGTCTGTGGGACCAACCCCAAGGTCGGTCCCCTCGAACGGATCTGTTCGTTCGAGGGCGACACGACTCGCATCGTGATTCCCGTCGACGACTCGGCGACCTTGGAATTTGTGGACGGATTCCGTCGCCTGGCCTCACCGGTCCCTGGAACCCGACTTGACGGAAATCGACTAAAAATGGCTTGGTCGGTACCAGGACGGCACGATCTCCCCTTCCGATCGTTTGTGGGAAAAACCGCCCATCTGGCAAGAATCGAGGTCGTCGAAAAACAAACCTTGGAATTGCTGTTGCGTCCCATCGGTGACCGCCCCATGATCCGGTTGGATTCTTCCCGATTAACCTTGGTAGAAAAAGAATTGTCCAGACTTTTTTCTGGTTCTGGCATTCAGCCCAAACTCTCGCGTGCCGAACCGATCCGGCTTCCTTCAAGTCCGTCGTTTTGGGATCCTGAAGGTGCCGGGTTTTTGGATTTGTACCGCAACGATGATCCTTTAAAACCCACTCCCGCGCTGGATTCTCTGGTACGATGGATGACCGTGCGCAAGTTGGCGTTTCCGAACATTGTCCTGTTCGTTGCTCCCGTGCGGGTGGGGTGGTCGCTCCAAGAACCGATCACCCTCGGGGACTCCCTGCTCCGGCTTTCCAACGAGTCCACCTTTCCTTGGAGAGATGCCCGTGGTGCCACGATTCGGTACACGGTGGGAACTCCTAAGGGCGAGCGTCTCGATACCTTCCAGGTGGTGGGGTACAACGGAAACACCATGGGCATCCGCACCACCACCAAGGACGGAAAATGGAGGTCTTCCCATTTCCCGAAATCGGACCTCGTGCTGCGGCCCGACCAAACGAGCCCGGCGTTTGGGTTATCTCCTTCGTGGTGCAAAGGCGTCGCGCCGATCATTGTGCTTCCCGACGGACGCAAGCTGGAGGATGTCAAACAAGCCGCTCGGGTAATCGCTCGCGAGATCTGCCACACAGCTGGAGTTCAGCCGGTCGATGAAAAAACAAACTTGATGTCCTCCATCTTGCGAATGGATGTCGCCACCCCAACCTTGACTCCCGAACAGGTCTTGCAACTTCAGGCCGGACTCAAGGCGCTGTTGCCCTGACTCCCTTCCCCAAATTTTCGGGTCTTTGTCGCAAAATGTCCCCCCAAATGGGCAACATTGGCCATTTGGTCCATCATTCCGGGGAGAATGTCTGGATTCTGGAAAAAAGGGACACAATGATCCCTGTTAGGTCGTCCATTGTCAAACTTATTTTTCCTGGCCACCAATCAACTCATCACGTGATCCTTGAGTCCATTCAACGATCCAGTCATCCGAAAGAGGGTCAAATGCAAGTCAAAAAATGGTGCGTTCGAGCGCTTCCACTCGCAATTGTGGCGGTCTCAACCCTGCTGACAGGTTGCAAGCCCAACGGTGGGTCCACCGGATCCGCCTTCCCTCGCGAACAGACCTTGTATCTCGCCGGATCCCAATGGGGCGATCCAAACTCCTTCAATCCATTGGCCGAACCCTGGATGCCAGCTTGGCCCGTGCTCGACCGTTTCAATTTGATGTACGAACCCCTGGTTTCCTACAACGCCATGACCGGCAAGGTCGAACCTTGTCTGGGTACCATGGTCTCGCAGGACAACGACTCGATCGTGGTTGACCTGAATCCAGCCGCCAAGTGGAGCGACGGCAAGCCGGTCACCGGCAAGGACGTCAAGTTCGTCTATGACCTGGGCCGCAAGTACAAGGATGCCGCCACCGCCTTCGCGATCCCCTTCCTGGCCAGCGTGAATGTCGCATCGGTCGACAACAAGGGCGTGAAGACCGAACGCATTTCGTTTGTGGTCGACAAAAAGGGTCGCAACAATCCGCTCGCGATCTTGGACATCATCCAAGCCGTTCGCATCGTTCCATCGCATGTCTTCGAAGCCCTCATCGCCGCCAACAAGGATGATTTGAGCGCCGTGAAGAAGTTGAAGATGGACAGCTTGCCGGTCGTTTCGGGCCCCTACACCCTCAAGACCTATTCGAACGAGAAAATCATTCTCGAACGCCGCGACGATTATTGGGGAAATGCTGCCATGCATGAAGGCAAGCTTCCGGTTCCCAAGTTCATCATCCACCCCATCTTCAAAGACAACAACGCTTTCGCGGTTGGCTTGCAAAAGGGCGATTTGGACGCTTCCCAGACCTTTATCCCCCGCATCAACGCCAAGTTCAAGGACGGCGTGGGAACCTGGCTCGAGAAGGCCCCGTACTACCTGCCTGGCTCCATTCACATGTTGATTCTAAATACCACCAAGCACCCCATGGACGACAAGGCTTTCCGCCGCGCCATGGCTGCCGCGATCAACTACAACGACATCAGTGAATTGGCCGTTTCCAGCTACTCGAGCAAGCTGAATCCTGGCTTGATCATGCCCAACGCCCTGGAAGGCAAGTATTATGACTCCGCCGAAGCCGTGAAGCATTCGGTGGCTCCGGGAATCGAATCGGCCAAGAAGATTTTGGCCGAAGCCGGCTACAAAGCTGTCCGCAAGCCCGATGGCACTTTGGACTACACCACCGACAAGGCCGGCACCAAGTTGCCCACCCTCTTCATCAAATCGCCTGCCGGTTGGAACGACTGGGAAGCCATGGTCAAGATCGCCGTCAAGGGCTTGCGCGAAGCGGGCATGGACGTGCGCGAAGGATTTGTGGATGGCAGTCTTTACTGGCCAGCCAAGCCCTCGGGCGGCTTCGACATCCTGATGGAAAAACCCACCCCCAACATCACCCCCTCCCTTCCTTGGAGCCGTTTCGATGCGATCATGAGCTCCCGCGACTTCGCTCCGGTCGGCGGTGGTTCGTCCATGCAGCAGAACTACGGTCGCTACAACGATCCCAAGTCCAAGGAATTCAACCCCAAAGTCGATTCCCTGCTCAAGGCGATTCCGTTGACGACTGATCCTGCAGCTCTCAAGAAGGCCTACACGGAATTGAACAACATCTTCTTGGACGACCAGCCAGCCATTCCGTTGGTGTACTTGCCTGACCAGTTCTACCAGTTCAGCACCAAGGTCTGGACCAACTGGCCCACCGAAAAGAATCCCTATGGTCCTCCTCAGCTTCCCTGGGTGAGCGCTGGCATCAACACTCTCTGGAAGCTCCAGCTCGCCAAGTAAGAGCTTCGCACCTCAATAAGGGATCTCCATGCTCAAGCAATACCCAACCGCCAGATACATCCTGAACCGAGGGGCTTGGTATCTACTGACCTTCTTCGTGGCAGTGACCATCAACTTCTGTTTGCCACGTTTGGGGTCAGCCGATCCGGTTGACATCATCATGGGCAAGGGCGCCGTCGGTCTGACGCAGGAACAAGCTCAGGCCAAAGCGGATGCCTACAAGAAGGAATTCGGTCTGGTGAAGGTGGGCGACGATGGACAAATCTTGTACGATGCCAATGGCAAAGCCATC
>CAIKAA010000038.1 GCA_903825275.1 uncultured Fibrobacterota bacterium
CCGTCAAGGAGGCGGTGGACAATTCGCTGGACGCGTGCGAAGAAGCCCGCATCCTGCCGCGAATCCGTGTCGAGATTCGAAAAGTGGAAAACACCGAGGACCATTATATCCTTTCGGTGCGCGACAATGGGCCGGGAATCATGAAGGTTCAGATTCCCCGGGTGTTCGGCAAACTGCTGTACGGGTCCAAGTTCCACCGCCTGCGGATGAGCCGTGGCCAGCAGGGGATTGGTATCTCAGCCGCGGGCATGTACGGGCAGATCACCACGGCCAAGCCCGTGCAGATCACCAGCCGCCCTCACAAGTCAAAACCTGCCCATTACTACGAGCTGCGCATGGACCTCAAGCGCAACGAGCCAGTGATTTTGGTCGACGAAGAAGTGGACTGGGGAGAGGCTGGGACGGGAACCAAGGTCGAGATCACCATGAAGGCGACCTTTTTTAGGGGACGCCAATCGGTCGACGAATACTTGGAACAGACCGCCATCGCCAATCCACACGCCGAATTCAGCTTCTTGGCGCCCGATGGCACGGACCGCAACTTTCCGCGAGCCGCCCAAGAGCTGCCTCCCGAACCCGTGGAGATTCAACCCCATCCCCACGGGATCGAGTTGGGAATTTTCACCCGTCTTTTGCAAGACAGCCCCCACCGCAGCATGGGCGTGTTTCTCACGAGCTCGTTCTCGCGGGTGACCTCCCAAGCCGCTGGACAGGTTTGCAGGGCCTCTGGAATCGCCCTGTCGGCCGTCCCCGGAGACTTACCTGCTTCCGATGCCGAGAAGCTCTTCCAGGCCCTTCAAAAGGCGGAATTACCGCCTCCGCGCACCGATTGCCTGGCCCCGATTGGGGTCGAGCACATTTTGAAGGGGATGCACAAGGAGATCGGCGCCGAATTTTATGCCGCGACCACCCGCAAACCCGCCATCTACCGCGGCAACCCTTTCCAGATCGAAGTTGGTTTGGCCTGGGGCGGCAAGCTCGACTCGGACAGCATCGCCCGCGTGATCCGCTTTGCCAACCGCGTCCCACTCCAGTACCAGCTCTCGGCTTGTTCCTCGACCAAGGCGGTCATGGACGTGGGCTGGAAGTCCTACGGACTGCAACAATCCCGTGGCTCGCTGCCCACTGGCCCCTTGGTGATCATGGTCCACATGGCGTCGGTGTGGGTGCCGTTCACCAACCAGGCCAAGGAAGCCATCGCCGATTACGACGAAATCCGCAAGGAATTCAAGTTGGCGCTCCAGGAAGCCGGGCGCAAGCTCGGCACCTATCTGAAAAAGAAACTGGCCGCCGCCAGCCAGGCCAAGCGCCGCAGCGTCTTCAACGCCTACATCGAAGAAGTGGTGAAGGCCTACCAGAGCATCACCAAGGAAGACGCCGACGATTTGCGCCAAGCCTTGCTGGAAACCGCTCGAAAGAAGACGGAACTTGCCGAACGACTCGAGGCGATCAAGCACAAGGATCCGCCCGAAGAGATGGAAGGCACCTTGGTGATCGGACCCGATGGAGTCCCTCTGGTCCCGGGATCGGCGGTCGTCACCGAAGCCGATTTGGCCATGGACGATGGGGAACCTGGAGTTCCCGCTTCGGAGTTGGTCGCAGGAGCCGATCCGGACAACCTGACAAATCTTGATGACCTCTTGGCAGCGACAAGCCCGACAGAATCCGTGCATCCACGCCCCAAGAGCGCACGCACGGAAACCCATGGCCATACGGACAACCAGACCTTGAGCCTGTTTGGAGACGACGACGCATGAACAGCGCGAAAAAGCCCGCGACCAAGCTTTCGACCGACGACAAGATCATCCAAATGGCCCACAATGTCCGTGCCCAGGGGCTTGCCGGAGAAGACCCGCGCTTCCACGTGCCCTCGCGTACCCTGGCCAACGTGAACTTCAACGAGGTCAAGAAGATCATCGAGATGGGCGAAGGCAAGACCGCCCGCGAATTCTTCAACTTGGGCCAGTCCAAGAAATTCATGCAGACAATGCTGGTCGCCGAGGCCTGCAAGCGGTTGGTCGCCGCCGGAAAGACGAACTCGATTCGTGACCTGTACTACATGACCAAGCACACCATCGCGGGCACCCGCGAGAACAGCTTTGACGACCAGGCCGAATCCGATCCGATCATCGAAGATTTGGAAGTGACGCTGGACAGTTTGCGCGAGGAACTGCACCTGTTCGCGTCGAACAAAGGCGCCATGGTGGGAGAAATCACCGTGGTCGACGGCGGCGACGTGATCGATTGCCGGCGCATGGGAACCGGTGGCTGGTCGGTGCCGTCGATTGTGGAACCCAACGTGATCGAGTTCCGCGAGACTGAGGCCAAGTTCATCTTGCTGGTCGAAAAGGACGCCATGTGGCGGCGCCTGAACGAAGACAAATTCTGGCGATTGCACCATTGCATCTTGATCCACGGAGGAGGCCAACCCCCGCGCGGGGTGCGCCGATTGATGCACCGCATGGTCAACGAACTGAAGCTTCCGTTGTACGTGTTCGTCGATAACGACCCGTGGGGCTACTACATCTACTCGGTGGTCAAGCAGGGCTCGATTTCGTTGGCCTACGAAAGCCGGCGCATGGCCATTCCCAGCGCTCGATTCATTGGCCTTTCCAGTGCCGACGTGCAAAAGTACGAGATTCCCGACGAGGTCACGATCCGTCTGGAAGACACCGACATCGCGCGCGCCAAGGAAATCATGGCCTACCCATGGTTTGCCGGAAAAAAGCACTGGCAGACCGAAATCCAGCGGATGCTTTCCAGCAAGGTCAAGTTGGAATTGGAAGCCCTGAGCGCCAAGGGAATCACCTTCGCCTCGGACGTGTACCTGCCCAAAAAGCTGAAGGACAAGGATTTCTTGGATTGAAATCAGCTTATTTCATCCTTGTAATTTGAATTATTAGGGTATAATTTACAAGGATAAATGGACAGTTCTACCTACCGTTCCGATCTGGAATTTCTGCAGGAATGTTGCACCAGTAGCCCTGTTACCGCCATTTTGGGCCCACGGCAGTGTGGAAAAACCACCCTGTCGCGCCAAATTCAAGCCGACCATCGCTTCGACTTGGAAAATCCTCGCGACCTAGCCCGGTTGGAAAATGCCCAGCTCACCTTGGAACGACTCCAAGGCCTGGTGGTGATCGACGAAATCCAATGCCGTCCCGACCTGTTCCCCCTGCTGCGATACCTGGTCGACCAACCCGAGAGCGCCCGCTACCTGATCTTGGGAAGCGCTTCGCCCCAATTGTTGAAACAAGGCTCGGAAACTCTCGCGGGTCGATTGGCCCTCTTGCGTCTGGGAGGGTTTCGAATCTGTGAACTTGGGCCCCAAAGCCAGGACGACCTGTGGCTTCGCGGCGGATTCCCACGCTCCTATCTCGCCTCCAGCACGCGGGAAAGCCTTCGTTGGCGGGAAGACTACATCGCAACCTTTTTGGAACGCGACATTCCCAATCTCGGGATCCGGGTTCCCCCACCGACCCTGCGCCGATTCTGGCTGATGTTGTCCCACATCCACGGACAGATTTTGTCGCTATCCGAGCTGGGGCGATCCATGGACGTCTCGAACACCGCCATCCGCCATTACATCGACATCTTGGAATCCACCTTCATGATCCGAACCTTGCAACCGTGGTTTTCCAACACCTCCAAGCGCCTGGTCAAAAGCCCCAAGGTCTATTTGCGCGACAGCGGGATCTTCCACCGACTCCAGACCATCGATTCCTGGAACGCTTTGGAGGGCCACCCCGCGCGCGGTGCCTCGTGGGAGGGTTTCGCCTTGGAGGAATGCGCCCGCAGCCTCGGAAAACGCGACCAAGAACTGTATTTTTGGGCCACCCAAGCCGGGGCCGAATTGGACCTGTTTTGGCAGCACGAAGGCCAATCGTGGGGCATCGAATTCAAGTGCTCGGACGCCCCCACCCTCACCAAATCCATGCGCATCGCCCTGGAGGATTTGAACCTCAGCCACCTCTGGATCGTCCATCCCGGTAAGGAAAGCTGGGCCTTGGACGAACGCGTCACGGTCATCCCCCTTCGGGAGGTGGGCCCCAAGTGGAAGTATCCCCTCCGATAAGTCCAACGCTCGGCCTGCCCTTTTCCATCCGCTGGGGATCTCCTTTTCTACTTAGGTCACCATGATCACGGCACCTTTCACCATCGCCATCGACGGTCCCTCGGGAACCGGCAAGTCGAGCACCGCCAAGGAGCTCGCCAAGCGGCTTTCCATCGATTATCTGGACACGGGGGCGATGTACCGCTGCCTGTCGCTTTGCGCCAAAGAAGCGGGAATCGAGCCGGGCGACGCCGGCTTGCTGACCCCCTTGGCCCAATCGCTGGAGTTTTTGTTTCCTGAGCCGGGCATGGTGATCCTCAATGGAATCGATGTTTCCAACGCCATCCGGACCCCGGAAGTTTCGGGGCGTGTTTCGATCGACTGCGCCATTGCCCAGGTGCGCGAGGTGTTGGTCGAACGCCAGCGCGCCTACGGACAGGGGCGATCGTGCGTGTTGGATGGGCGCGACATCGGGACCGTGGTTTTCCCCAACGCCAAATTCAAGTTCTACGTGGATTGCGATCCGAGGGTGCGGGCGCGACGCCGGGTAGCCGAGCTGGTCGCGATGGGACACGAAGCCGATTACGAACAGGTTTTGTCCAACTTGTTGGAACGCGACCATCTGGACAGCACCCGCGCCGTGGGGCCGTTGCGGCGGGCCGCCGATGCCATCGTGATCGACACCTCGAACCTGTCTTTCGAGCAACAATGCGAGCGGATCCTGTCGATCGTTCGCGCAGGCACGGCCTCTTGAACCGGGGCGGTTTCTGATGCCTCGCTGGCTCGGACTTTCGATCCTTCTTTTGCTGGTCCTTGTCGCGATCGGCCTCTGGTGGGGAAGTTTGGGCAAGATGCGCCAAACCTGCGTGGAAACCCAGGTCCAGCAGTTGTCGAGTCCCGACGGAATTTGGCAGATCAAGACCTTTCACACCGATTGCGGCAAGGCACGTGGATTGACCACCCGCATCGCCCTTCGCAAAACCGGCGAGGTCTGGTCGACCAGCAATCGCCACACCACCGATTCCGGTCTGATCCTGATGTTCGCCGACAAGATGCCGGTCAACCTGCATTGGGCCACCGACACCCTCTGGATGTCCTGTACCGGCTGCACCAAAGCGCCAATGTTCTGGAAGCGCGCCGACGGCCAGCCCTTCCATCTGCACCTCGTGGACTCGTCGGGAACCGCCCTCAAGGCGCCTTAGGCATTCATGGAGATGAGTTGTTCCACCCTGCGTGGTCCAATCGCCCGCAAGGTCGGGTAAACATCCAAGAGCCATCGTTCTTCAGCGTAGAGAAAAAGGCTACCTTCACCCCCATGAAGAGTCTGACGATGGACGGGGTCACCGTCGAGCTGCTGCCTGCGGAAACGGTCCTTCCCGAATGGATCGGGCAAATGGAACCTTTGCGCCAGCTTTTGGCGTGCTGGATGGATGGCGACGAGAACGATCCACCGCTGTCGCCCCGCATCACCGGCGTTCCTGGAGTGGGCAAGACGACGTTGGCGATGGCGGCCGCCAAGGTTCGCCAACAAGCCTGCTGGGTCCAGCAGTGCACCTCGGACACCCGTCCCGAAGATCTGATCATCACCCCCGTTTTGGGCGATGCTGGCCGAATCCTGTACCGGGCCTCGCCGCTGTTGACCGCCGTGGTGGAAGGCGGCGTGTGCGTGCTGGACGAAGGCAACCGGATGAGCGAAAAAGCTTGGGCTTCGTTGGCCGCACTTCTGGACCACCGGCGCTGCGTGGATTCGGTGACGGCGGGACTTCGCGTCAAAGCCCACGAACAGTTCCGCATTTGTGTGACGATGAACGAGGATGGTTCGACCTTCGACCTCCCCGACTACATCCTCTCGCGGCTCCAGCCCAAGGTCGAGATCGGATTTCCCGCCGCTGCCGAGGAAGAGAGAATTTTGGCCCACCACTCCCCGCGCTCGCCCGACGACCTTCGCAAGATCTGCGTGGCCTACCTGCAGGAAGCCCATGGGCTTGACTTGCCCTTTTCTGTCCGCGACGGCATCAACCTGGTTCGTTTAGCCAGTCGCCTCGCGGCCCAAAGCGGTGGCCTGCCGACAGAATCTTTCCCCGAGGCGATTCAACGAATTTTGGGAAAGGAGGCCTTGGACCTCCGATCGCTTCGAGCTCGTCGTCCCGGCCCGGATTCGCACGGCACCGACGAATTTTTCTTCGATCCCGAGGATGACGACCTCCATTTGGGGCGTTGAGACCGTGGATATCCTTTTCCTAAGATTCGCGGCCTCCTTGGCTCCTTGGCATCGGAGGAATGGGCTCCTTTCGGGCAAGCGATGAGGATTGCCACCAATGCCCGTTGACCTGCTTCACTTGGACGCCTTGCTGCCAGGTCTCGCGGTCTTGCCGGTCAAGCACGGATCACTGGCCTTTTCCGAAGCCGCCCGCAAGGCGGTTTTGGAACACAAGTTCCAGCGCGTGGCTTTGGACCTTCCCGCCACGGTTGCTGACGAATTTTGTCAGGCGATCGAGAATCTCCCCGAAATCTGGGCCGCGACCTGGATCCAACAGGATCGGCGCTGGGTTTTGCCCGCAGACCCGTGCGACGCCTGCACCACAGCGGCACGCATCGCCTTGCAGGAGCACATTCCCTTGGCGTTCGTGGACGACGAAAGCCCCACGGTCCTCGAAGACGACCCCGACCTTCCCGATCCCTCGGTGGTAGAAATCTTGGGTGCTTCGCAATATGCCGGGATCTGCCTGCCCTCGTTGGCAAAGCTGGCCGACAACGCCACCCTGCATCGCGCCAGGCGCATGGCCCAACGCTTGCGACGATTGCCTCGCGTTCCCACCATGCTGGTGGTCCGTCTTTCCCTGCTCCCCGACCTTTTGAGAGAATTGACCCATCCCTCGGGTGAGATTCCCGAGGAACCTCTCGAACACCCGATCTCCGAACTGGAACTGTTGCCGGTCGAACCTCGGCATCTGCTGTTCACCCTTGGGGAATGGCCCTTCGTGACCCAGGAAGCCGAGCGCCTGCGCGCCGACGTGTTTGGACAGATTCCGTCTAGCCGGGAATGGACCGGACGCATCTTGGTCTGGGCGCGACGGCGACTGTTGGAACGCCGCCGGGCCTCGCGACTTCCGCTTTCGGAATTGAAGCTCATCGTGCGCCTTTCCGAGCGTTTGGCCCGCCAAAGTGGATCCCACCAGCCCAGCCTTTGGGATGTGGTCCAATCGACCCGTGCCGTTTCTGGAGACGCCTTCGCCGCTGCGGTCTTGGAAGCCGCGAGGTTTCACGGTCACGAGCCCTTGGAATCGAAGCGTCTCAAGATCGGACCCTTTCGCGCCAAAACCCCTGATGACGCTTCCCGCCCCTGGACCAACCGACTTTTGCCCAAGCCCCCGCTTTGGGCCGAAATCAAATTGCGCCGCGACCCCGAGCCGGAAGCCGCCCGCAAGTGGATCCGGGAATGGAAGCCGTCGTCGCTTTGCTCGCATCTTCCCGAAGACCTCGCCATCGAGCGGTTTCATCGCGAAGTCCGCGATCGCGCCAGGTCCCGCGGAGTTTCCAGCCAAAGCCAATCACGGCCATTTGAATCAAGCTTGCTCGACGGACTTGACTTGCGCGAAACGGTGCGCCACTTTTGGAAACGGGAAATTTGGGTGCGCGATTTCCCTCCGCGCGAACTCAAGCTGGATGCCGCCGTGATCGCCTTCGACGAAGGAGGTCCCTACGATTATCCCCACCGAGGCACGTGGTACGCCGAACACCAAAACGAATCGACCTTGATCTTCTACGCGACAAATCCCGGCGACGACCCCATCGGCCC
>CAIKAA010000039.1 GCA_903825275.1 uncultured Fibrobacterota bacterium
CCTGCGGACCTTGGGGTCCCGACGGACCGACCACGGCACTGTCGGGCACCGTAGCCACGATCACCAACTGCGCCGGCACTCCCGATTCCTTGGCGGCAATCGTCGCGTACAAACCATCGTCCGAGGCAAGGACGATTCCGTCGGTCAATCGGCTTTTCGAGGCGCTAAGATCGATCGAGATCAACCGCTCCGAGGTGCCCGCTCCCAACGTCACCGTCGCCAAAGGCACCTTGTCGGTGACCACCAAGTCGCTGGCTCGCACGCCATTTTCCATCGAGGCGATCGGGTTTGAGATCGCGTACACGCTCAAGGTTCCCAATTGCGTCACAGAGCGCACGAACAAGTCCAGCCTCACCGATTGCGCCGCACGAGCCGAGGTATCAGGCTGGAATTCCAGCCAGCCGACAGTCTGGGTAAATGCCCCCGAGACGATCAATTCCTTGTCAGCGCCCGTCCAAGCGGTGGTGCTGGCCGAACCATCGCGCAACACGCGCAACCCGACCGGAAAGCTCGACGAAAAAGCTGGCGATGCCGGGCCAGTCAGAAGAGCCATCGACAACAAAAGGGAACGTCGGATCATTGGCAGGATTTCCTATGGTAAATCGTTGATGGAATGGGATGAAAGGACGTCGAAAGCCCGGGTGAAGGCGCTGCCTATTTTTTGAAATCATCCGCCAAGCGATGGAATGCATTTGGGAGCAGCAACCTCGAAATAGGTTCGCCGAAAGATAATGTTCTTCCCGGAGGGTACGGTAGAATTCCCGAGGTCCAACTTCCGCACTTCATTTGAGCAACCCTTCCAGGTTTCGATTGGAAGTGAGTGAAGGTCACTCTCGAAGATTTGACCGAATTGCTGAAACCGTTGGGGGGAGTCGAAAGATCCCTTTCGTCGAATCCCCCCTTAAGATCAGTAGTCGAGCTGGACGAAGGTCGACTTGCTGACCACGGTTCCGTCGCCGAGTGCTCCATATCCGTTGTATCCCGTTCCCCACAAGGTTCCATCGGTCTTGAGGACGAAGCTATTCATGCCTCCCGCCACAAAAGTCTTGATGGAACTACCCGCCAGGATCTGCACCGCAGCGTTTTTGCCGGTAGTGGTGCCGTCGCCAAGCTGTCCGTCGTTGTTTTTGCCCACCGCCCAGAGGGTGCCGTCGGTTTTCAGCACCAGCAAGTGGCTCACTCCTGCCGAGATGGCTTTGATGGTGCTCCCGACCATGATTTGCACCGGAGCGGATTTGCTGACCGAAGTGCCATCACCGAGCTCGCCGTTTCCGTTGTAGCCAGTAGCCCAGAGAGTGCCATCCGACTTGAGGAAATAGCTGGAGTATTGTCCCGCCGCAATGGCCTTGACCGAGGTCGCGAGCTGCTGGGGCACCGATCTGGTGAGGTTTGTTCCATCTCCGAGTTGGCCGAACACATTGAATCCTGTCACCCAAAGGGTTCCATCGGTCTTCAGGATCAGGCTGTGGTATCCTCCCGCCGCAATGGCCTTGATCGACGAGCCGATCTGTTCGAAGGCGGACCTGCTCGTCGTCGTTCCATCGCCGAGTTGTGACTCGGCATTGTTACCGGTCACCCAGAGCGTTCCATCGGTCTTGAGGATCATGGTGTGGGAATCGCCACCCGCCATTGTTTTCACCGAGTCCGCCATATGAACGAATCTGGCTTTGCTGATATTGGTCCCGTCGGACAATTGCCCGTTGGCGTTGTCTCCAGCTCCCCAAAGGCTTCCATCTGCTTTGAGAGCCATGCTGTGATAGGCGCCTGCAGAAATGGCGATGACGGACGAAGCTATCCATTCTGGAATGATCTTATTGGCGAGTCCATTGGCTCCGTCAGCGAGTTCTCCATCGCCATCGAAGCCCGATCCCCAGAGGGTTCCATCAGTCTTGAGGACCAAAGCGTGGTAGCCCAAAGACATCGAGAGGACGGTCGCGGAAGCTGCGGCAAGTCGTTGTTGGACCAGATTGATCGAATCCGCCGAAACAAGCCGCTGCCTGAGGCTGTCGACGATCGACTGCAAGGCGGTGAGATTCGCGGTGGGACCCTGAGGCC
>CAIKAA010000040.1 GCA_903825275.1 uncultured Fibrobacterota bacterium
TGGGATGGAATTCCTCGTTGCCTTGATCCAACCATAGAATGCTGACCTGTGCTGTCAAGACCCCTGCAATTGAAATTCCAAGTCGGCTTGGGAAGTTTTTCGGCAACCTGTTCATTGTGCACGGCTGATTTGGAGGCTGCCAAAGGCGGCACTTAAAGAGCCGGGTTCCCCGAGGCCCCATCGCAATAACGCCTCAATGCACCGCCGTCGGTGTCACCAAAACCTCGGCAGAAGCTGGACTTGACCCGGTTGGGTTGACCGCGACCACGGCAACGCGGTAGGCCGTGCCATTGACAAGATTTGGCATCATGAAATGGGTGGAGGTCAGGCCTGTGGCGGCAACGTGGTAGAAAAGATCGGCCTCGGAGTAGCGGTACCAGACTTCATAGCTGGTTGCACCGACCACCGGCGACCAATCGATTTGAGCCGATTTGTCCAAGGGAAGCACCGTGATCCCCGTCACCGCCGGTGGCGCGGGCGGTTGGACCGGGGTGGCCGAGACTTGGATGGAATTTACGCTTTCGACCGAACCTTTGAACGACCGAACCATGTAAGTGTAGGTGGTCCCGTTCACCAGCCTGGAGTCGTCGAACAAGAGGGTGTGCTGGAACGAAGAGGAATCCTTGACCGTGGCCAGCTCAAACCAGATGGGCACGCCCTGAAACATGTCTTGGAGGTAAATGCGAACGCCATCGGCGCCAGAAACGTGAGTCCAATTCAAAGTGACCGTTCTGTCCCCTCCCGTGGCAGTCAAGACCGAAACGGGGGCCGGAGGCGCGAAATTTGGCTTGGCAGAAACGCTCGAATCATCGGGGGGTGCCACCAGAAAATCGCGGAGGGGGCGGATGCGGTAATAGTAGGCGGTTCCGTTCACCAAGGGCGTGTCGACATAATTTGTCGCCGCGACTTCTGCGAGGGAATCGAAGGTTCCAAAAGCTGCGAGCCCGCGCTCCAGGCGATAGGACGTGGCCTGATTCGAAGCCGTCCACGAAAGAGCCACCATCTGATCGCCGGGAGAGGCAACCAAATTCTTCACGTAAGGAAGGGTGACATTTTTAATGATGACAGAAATTGTATCCGGGGCGGAAGATCCGCCGTTTGAATTCGCCTTGATCTGGTAGAAGTAGGCCTTGCCATCGAGTACGGTCGAATCCGTGAACGAGGTGAATTTCGTCGTTCCCAACACGGTGAACGGTCCCATCGACCGATCCGACCGAAGGGCCGTGTAATTCGTCGCACCGCTCGACAACGACCACTGCAAGGTGACCTTGCGATCGGCGAGCAACGCCGTGAGGCTCTTGGGAGGAGAGGGAATGGAATCGACAAGGACGGGGTTCGGCCGGGCAGGCACCGCAACGCTTGGATTCCCCAACTGCAAGTCGCGGAGCACGCGAATGCGGTAATAGGACCGGACTCCGTTGACCAACGGAGTGTCCACAAACAGGGTGTCCGTCACGACACCGACCGAGTCGAAGGTTAGGGAGTCCGAGCCCCGTTCCACGCGGTAGGCGGTGGCCAGGTTTGAAGGGGACCAAGCAATGGAGACCTTCTTGTCGAAGGGGTGCGAAATCAGATGGGTCACCACAGGAAGCACGGCTTTGACGTTGGCCGCGACGGTGATGGATGGCGCCGAGGGTCCGTAAGGCGAATTCGCCTGGACCTGGTAGTAGTAGGTCTGGCCATCGAGGACGCTCGAATCCACATACGAAGGATTGATGGTCGTTGCCAATACGGAGAACGGACCATTCGAAAAATTCGAACGGAGCACAGTGTAGCCTGTTGCACCAGCCGACGGCCACCAGACCACTGTGGCCTTGCGGTCGCTGGTAAACTGGTCAACCCCGGTGGGGATGGGAGGGTTGGTCAGATGGCTGATGCGAGGATCAAAATAGATCGAAGTGGAGATCTTGAGGTCGGAGCCAATTCGGTGGCGTTCGCAGTAGAATAGGTCAAAGGGGTAGCTTTGTCCTTCGGTCAGAGACAAGGAATCGAGAGGAATCGAGCCACCCATTGGGCCATGCTGACCACCGAGATCCAAGACCAGCTTGTTGTTCACAAAGACCCAAATATCGTCGTCGCCGGTCAGATTAAACACTTGTTTTGGCTGGTACTTGAACGAATCCGCGGAGTGAAAGCAAAATCCAAAATTATGAACATTCATTTTGTTGAAGGGAGCCGAGGACCAGCTTGCCGTATCCAAAGGGAAATATTCGGGCGAATTCATTTCATACATTTGGTTGGCTGCATTCAACGTCAATTTTTGACGAATTGTTCCTGCCACATTGTGATCGTTTTTTTTGAACCAATTGTTCGGCAAATTGACGGGATCGATGCATTGCGATACGGTCGAAGTCGCTGGACAAATGGATCCCGTAGAAATCAAATTTCGATTTGAATCAAGCCCCGGCTGGACCATGCCCTTGAGTAGACCGTTGGTCGCCTCCGAAAACGGGAAGTAGGATCCCGGCAGTTCGTAATCGAAGGCATCGAATTCCAAGTATCTTTCTGAAGGCAAAACTTTTGAGTCTTCGATACAACGACCAGGATTCACGTTCCACATGTTCACCGGTCCCAATCGCAGATCCGGGCTCGTGTTCGATAAAGTTGCGGCGATGACCATCGAATCGGAGCTGACCAAAACCGTGGTGTCTCTATATTGCCCCGTCGACCACCAATGCCCCATCGATCCCACCGAAGCCCCTTCAAAAGTGGGTGTGGTCAGGCGGGGAATGGGGTGATCACCAGAGGCCAAGGCGCGAAAGCCGTAGAAATCTTTGCCCGGATGAATTCCATTCAACAAAGACCACCCGGTAGCGGCGCGGACGTTTTCTCCGTTCGGCCCTGAGACTCGTTTTGCCATCGAATCCACAAAGATCGTCTTTTGCAAGGACACCCATTCTGCAGGGCTTGGAACGTGCCAGCCACGGGGACAAACTCCTTGGTGGGGAGTGGAGGGGAGTGGGCAAATCGCCAGGGAACGACAACTATCGGGGAATGCCATATAGGACGCCCACGTGTAGAATCGCCCGTACTTTGCCCCCTGATTCAGGCTGTCATGGATCAGGCTGTAGGAAAAGTTTCCCGTAGGAAGGGAGTAATCGGAGCCATTGAACCACCAAGATTCCGTGGCATTGAAATTCATGTTCTCTGCCATCCACCGGCTTGCTCCAATAACCACGGTTCGATAGACTTGGCCATCGCGTTCGTCTCGAAGCGATCCGTAGGAAATTTTGGGATTCCAAGCGACCCCAAGATCCGATCGCCAGGCGGTATCCACTCTTACTGCAATGGGAGTTGAATCCCCCGATTGAAGAAGAGTGGTATATAAGCGTTTGCCATTCCACGATACATTGAGGGTATCCATGATCTCCGACCCCTCCGCATTGGACCGAAACGCGGGCAGAGGAGGCAACTTTTCCAATAAACCAACCTCCGTGGTGCGACCATTCACTTCATATCCTTTGAAGGAAAAGCGAACTCGGCCATTTTTTACGAATAGATTGGGAGCCACTTTGAGCGGAACGCAAGGATGTACGACGATTTTTGTCGTTGCCTCCAAATTCCAGGAGCCATCCGCAAGGGAAGTGTAAACGTCTTTATTTGAGGAGAGCGTGATCTGGGCGCCAACCAGTGGAACTCCATTTAAATCAGTGATTTTTCCAGAGAGCTTGCTCGCAAAAAGGATCCCTGGCAACAGAAGTGACAGAACGATGGTTTTCATCATTTGATTGGTCCCGCAAAGGTGGTATGCCAAAACGTGAGAGCTGGATCGAGAGAAATTCTTGGAATCCGCCCCAAGGCAATGTTCTAGGTTAAACTGGGTTCAACCAATCCGATTGCCAAGCAATAATCGCAGGGCCAAAATGAACTTGTCTAAAATTCGGAGAATTTCTCATTTACCGTCATTTGATTAAAGGATTGCTTATTCGATTGATTGAACCAACGATTATTCCGGAATCTGGACGGTGTACGGGTTCCGTTTGGATCTGGGCAATCTGGCCGCCAAACTTTTCTAGAGAGACCATCCCTTGTCCATGTGAACATCCGACCTGCCTCGGTTGGGGCAGGTCGTTCTCGTGGCCCTACCTGGTGGGATCACCGCTAAAATGGACCGACGCCTCATTTTAGGGCGAAAACCCGCCGGTTTTGGGAGCCCTTCAAATTCGCTCAATAGGCCTGCAAAATCTTCAGCAACTCGTAGTCGGTCCGATCCGGATTGTCGTAGCCCGGACTGTGCTCAAAGCAGCTCTCGCCCTTGCTGATGATGCCGAAATCCATGTTCTTGTAGTTCCAATAACTCCAACTCACTTGGTTGTCCCGGAACAGCTCCAGCGTGTCGATGAGCCAATTGAAACGGCTGTGCGGGTCGGCACCGCCCATGTAGACGCCAAACTCGTTGCAAATGAGCTTGGCCTGGTGGCGATCGCGAAACGAGAATACCGGCTCCATCACCTGTTCGAGGCGGCTTTTGTCCCAAAGCCCCGAGTCCAGGGCAGAACGGGTTTCGCCCGCATTCCCCACGTCGTAATGGCCCGGATACTTTCTGGGAACTTGGAAGGCTTGGGTCGCCATCCAAGGAGCCATTTGGTGGGTGAAAATCACGGGATTGTAGAGATGGAAGCAGTACAAAATATTGTCGTCCTCGACCGGCGTCAGTTTGGCGAACTGGTCCGCGTGACTCCAAAGGTTTGATCCCACCAACAAAGGGGCCTTGGGCGCCACCGAGCGAATGTGCTGGACCAGTTCGTCCTTGACCTCGTTCCAAACCTCGGCGGAAGGCGCTACCGGTTCATTCATGATGTCCAGAAGCACTCCGCTGCGGTGACCATAGCGTTCGCCCAAATGCGACCAGATTCGTTTGTAATCCTCCCGCAGAGCTGGATTCATAAAGAATTTTTGATCGTTGCTCGCCGTGGCGTGGGCATTCTGCCCTGGGCAACGATGCAGGTCGAGGATGACCTTCAGTCCACTGGCCAACAAACCATTCACCGCTTGGTCCAGCCGAGAAAGAATCGGTTCGCGCGGACTCATGTTGGCATGGAAGGCAACGTCCCAATCCAGCGGGAGTCGAACGTGGTCCAACCCCCAATCCACCACCCTCTGAAAATCTTCTTCCCCAAGAAAGGTCTCGACATGTTTGATCGTTTTCGCAAACGCGTTGGGACGCTTCTCATCGATGGTCTTGGTTTGGCTGAACCAACCGCCAAAATTCACTCCGCGCATGATTCCCCCATACAAGCCTAACCCTGTCGACGTCCAAAATAGCCGGGATCTAGACGTTCATCCAGCAAAAGAAGCGCAAGCCAGTCCCCCAAATTCATTCCTGTTCGCACCAGATTCCTTACGAAAATGTCTTTTAGAAAAGCCATTCGCCCCCCCACCGCCTGCACTTAGTTATCCGGGCCAGCTTTGTTTCTCTCGGAAAACAGAGCCCGGTACTGGCTGGGGGTGAAGCCCGTGGTTTGCTGGAACCCACGGTGCAAGCTGGAAATGGCCTGAAATCCAAAGTCCTGGGCAATTTCCTTGAAGGGCTTGTTGGTGTTGGTCAATGCCTCGCCCACTTGGCGAAGCTTGATCCGCCGCAACCAAACTCCCGCCGACAACCCGGTGGTCGATTGCACAAATCGGGAAAACGAACGACCTTGCATCCCAAGCAATGCACAAGCCCAGCCAAGGTCGATGGCGTCGGCCGGCATCTGTTGGGCGACCAACACGACCTTTCGCAAGCGCGGATCGTGGATCTCCATCGGGTTGACACTGCGAAAGGCCGAAGTTTCACGAGTGATCCTTGGCAGAAACAGCGATCGCTCCAGCTCTTGAACGATCTCGACGCCCATGGCGGAAGCGACCCAATTCGCGATGAGCCCAAAATATCCGTGAAGCCCGGATGCCGACAGAAAACGTCCATCGCGATGAAGAGCCTCGGAAAACCTCCAATCCACACCGGGGAATTTATCCCTCAAGAGAGGCTCCAACCACCAGGTGGTGGTCACCACTCGCCGTTGGACAAGTCCTGTCAAGGCAAGGATCATGGCCCCCGAACAGTAGCACCAAATTTCCGAAGCTGGATCTTTCTCGCGCAAGCCATCCGCGATCCCCTGCGCCCCCTCCAAAATGACCGAAAGGTGCTGGGGGTCGGTCGCCCAAAGGGTGGGCAACACCCAAATGTCGCAGGTGGCTTGGGAAATGGGAAGGCACGGTTGGATCCAGGGAATTGGCCCAGAGGTTTCCGCGCCTTGGTTTCCCGTGACCCATACGCTCCGAAACACTTCTTGACCGGCTCGGAAGTTGATCATTCCAAGCAGATCGGCGGTCGCGAACAATCCTGCGGGCTGGCACCCTGGATACAAGATCAATCCGACCGTTTTGGTGTCGGTGGGCTTTCGGGCGGAGGGGATCATGTCCAGGAAACAGAAATCGCGGGATCAAGGCCCGGTGGAATTTTTCGCCTTCAGCACCGCGGCGAACACTCCCCGATAGGCCCAGGCCAAGGCGACCACCAAGAGAGCAAACACGCCCGCCATGGGAAGACCCGTCGGCTCCAGAAACGAGTGGAACAAAACGCTATTGACAAAAAATGGCGCCAACAAAAGCAGAGCCAGGGGGACAAATCGGTTGATCACCAGCAGGAGTCCGCTTAAGGAAAGGACGATGGCGATCATGGGCATCATGTATCCCGAATGTTGAAGGGCATCGCTAAAGGCCTTTGCACCCACAGCCATGTCGGGAGGCGCCTGCATGGGATGGAACAGAATCATGAATCCGGATAGGATTAGAGGAAGCCCCAATAGCCAGCGACCGACGGCAGGCAAGAAGCGCAAGAGAGAGGGTTTGGAGGAGGAGCTCATGGGGTTTTCCTTGGGTTGGGGTTAGAGATTCATGGTTGAGGAGGAGGCGCGATCCAATCGACGGTCAATGGCTGGATTCTACGACGTTTTTCAGGGCATCGAGACCCTTCTCGAAATCCTTGCCGATCATTTTGTCCATGGACACGAAGACCTGAAAGATCTTTCCTGGAAAGAACGTGTTTTTTCCACTCATGGCCCAGCTCACGAGAGTCTTTGAACCCGATCGCTCCAACCGGAAGATGATTTCGTTGTGGGCTTCGAATGGTTTTTCAAAATCAACTCGCATCGAGATGCTCTCAACACCTTCCATTCCCAGGATGTTCATACTCCCTTTGCCCGACTTGCGGCCTTCCCAGGCGTACTTGGCCCCGATGCCAGAGGGAGCACCCATGTAGGTCTTCTTCAGGTCGGCGTCCAAATGCTCCCATGGTGACCAAGAAACCCATTTGTGGAAATCCGAAATCCAGGGGGCCACCGACTCCGGTGAAGCCTCGATTTCGATCGACCGCACCACTTGAAATTGGTCGGGCTTTTGCAAAGCGAACAAGAGAACCAAGATCAGGCTCAAGGCGATGGCTGCAAGGACCATGAGTAGGATTGACATGTAGACCTTCCTTTTTGGCATGAACAGGCTCGAGACAGACTGGTGAGAATCATAATATAATGAGATGTATTCTCAACCGCACAACCCATTCCTTTCGTCACCACTTGGCCTCGGGTCTCCCAGCGCCTTCCTACTTTGGAAAGCATGCCCACTCCGCCTTTTTGGCACCCTTCCTTGTCCAGAACCCAAGCGTTCCTCGCCTGTGCGCGGGGACTTTTTGTTGGTCTTGGAATTTCCTCGGCCTCCTGGGCCAAGCCAGTCACGATCGATTCTACTCATTACCATTTGTGGACCACCGCACCAGGTTCACGCTCATCAGAGGCACTTCACACGGCAGAAATTCTCCACCGAAGCTGGAAACAATGGACCGGGGCTCTCCCGGACTCCCTCCCGCACAAGCACCAGCTGCGCTTGTTCGCCTCCCGAGCCGAGATGCGCAAAGCCCTGCCGGGACTGGGGTGGGCCGAGGCGCTTTACCACCAGGGGATCTGCGACCAGTATGACGACCCATCCGCAGAATTGCCGTGGCATTGGCTTGTCCACGAAGCGACCCACCAACTGGCCTGGGAAGATTCCCACCTCCCATTGCCTCGCTGGGCCAACGAAGGATTGGCCTGCCTATTCAGCGTGTCGCGAATCCGGAAAAATCGCCTGATCCTGGGATCTGTAGAACGCGAAACCTACCCGACCTGGTGGTTGGTCCAAAAACCGCTTTCGGGAAAGATGGAGCGCGACCTCCGGGTGGGACTTTTGGTTTCACCCAGCCGGATTTTGTCCGAATCCGACGACATCGACATCGCCGCATCCCTCAACTCCCATTATCTGAGCTGGTGGAGCATGGCCCATTTCTTTCACGCCACCGACTCCAACGCTTGGCGCGACTGGGTCCTTCACGATGCCACCAAAAACGGCTTGATCCGTCGCTTCGGTCCGGCCCAAACCCTCGACCAGCGCTGGTACAAACACGTGTTGGAATTGCGGGATTCCGTGGTTGGTCGGTGAGGCCCTGCCGGTTTCGTCGTGCCGTATTCCCCTCGACTCGCAGTGGCGCTGCAGGCTCCCCCGGCAATTGTCACCTGTAGTGATCCTCTGACTTGCCTGGTCGAAGGGAAAAAGGTGTATCCGACTCCTACCTCACCTAACCTGAGGTGTCGGCAACGAGCCATTTTATCATAACGAGAAATTCTCTCATAAATACACCTTAGTTTTATTATACTAAAACAAAATGAAGGTCCGCACGGAGTATCTGGAACAAATCCGCCCCTTTGTGGGAACCCCTCTGATCAAGGTGTTGAGCGGGATTCGGCGCTGCGGGAAGAGCTGTTTGCTCAAACAGGCCGGTGATTTGTGGAAGACAGCCCATCCCAACGGCACATTGGTCTTTGTCGACATGGAATTATCGGAGTTTGGCCGATTTCGCCAACCCGGCGCCCTAGATGCCTACTTGGCGAGCTTCCAAACGCCCACCCCTGGGCCGTGCGCCTTGTTCATCGATGAAGCTCAAGAAATCCCCGCATGGGAACGCTGCGTGAACAGCTTGCTGAAGGGGGGAGGCTGGGACATCTACCTCACCGGCTCCAATGCCCACCTTCTTTCTTCGGAATTGGCCACCTTATTAGCGGGGCGGTATGTTCAAATCCACGTCCTCCCGCTGGGGTATGCCGAGCATTTGGAGTTTCGCGAAAGCTCGGACAGTGAAGACGAATTCAAGGAGTTCTTGCGCTTTGGGGGACTGCCTGGCATTCATGAACTGCCACGGCTTGAACGCCCCCGAATCCAGTATTTGAGCGCCGTACAGGACACCGTCTTGTTGCGCGACGTGATCGAGCGCAACTCCATCCGAGAGCCACGCACGCTGGAATCGGTGGTGGATTTCGTGTACGACAACGTGGGGTCGTTCACCACCGCGAAGTCGATGAGCGAGTACCTCAAGAGCCAGCGCGTGAACATCTCGATCGTCACCCTGCAAAATTACCTGCGCGCCTTGGAATCGGGTTACGCGATCTACCAAGCCAACCGCTGGGACATCAAGGGCAAGCGGATGCTGGAGGTCAACTCCAAGTACTACTTGGCCGACTGGGGACTGCGGTTTGCGCGTTTGGGCTCTCGCGACCGCGACATTTCCGGACAGCTGGAAAATGTGGTGTATCTGGAACTGTTGCGCCGTGGGTACAAAGTGAATGTGGGACGCCTGGGGGACTTGGAGGTGGACTTCGTGGCCGAAAAAGACGGCCAACGCCTGTACGTTCAGGTCGCCACCACCATCCATGACCCGAACACCCGTCAGCGCGAATACCGGTCTTTGGAAGCCATCGACGACAATTACCCAAAATTGGTCGTGTCGCTGGACCCGCACGAGTCTCATGAAGGCGGAATTCCCCATGTCCCTTTGCGGCAATTTCTGCTCAACCCCTTGGCGAAAATTCTGTCTTTGAGGTGAAGCCTAGTCGGCGGGGGGAGGTTCTTGATTGAGGGACAGTCAACTGTCACCCCTTGATGGATCTTTTTCTCGCATTTAACTTCTGATATAAAATCTCATTCTCACTCCCAAATCTCCTTCGGAGCATGCCATGATGATGACTCGACGACCCGACCGATAAAAAGATCCCATTTACGGCTTTACTTTCAGGATGAGATTAAGTATCATTCTTATAACACCACAAGGAGCTTCGTCATGCACAACGGTCTCAGCATCGCCCATCTCGGAAACGGACAGGAAGCGTCCATCCAAAGGGTTGTCGGGCATTCGACGCTGAGCCAACGCTTGTTGGAGCTGGGATTCACACCCGGCGCCACGGTCCGATTGGTTGCCAAGGCGGCGTTTGGCGGAGCCATGGCCTTCCAAGTGCGCGGATCGACCATCGCGCTGCGGCGCGCCGATGCAGCCTGTGTAAAGATTTGAAATGACCTTTCCCGAGATTGGGGTCCAAAGCGGCAAAGTGGTTGTGCTGGTGGGGGCGCCTAATGCAGGTAAAACCAGCGTCTACAATCACCTGACGGGGTCGCGCTTCAAGACCGTGAATTATCCCGGTGCCACGGTGGAATATTCCGTGGGGCGCTTGCGAACCGGAACCGAGAAAAGCCAGCCCACCCCCGCCGTTCCCGATTGCCACACGCCCCCCCATCAAACCTCGGTGGAACCAGGATCCATCAGCGTGATGGACACGCCGGGAATCGTCTCGCTGATTCCCCGCTCCCAAGACGAGCAGGTCGCCCTTTCGGCCTTGACCGCCCTCGACACCATCCTCGATGTCCCTCACCATTCCCCGCACCTTCTGATCGTGGCGTTGGACGCGACCCAGCCCGCCCGCCATCTCCCACTTGTGAGACAGATTCTGGCATCAGGATTCCCGGCTGTCGTGGCTCTCACGATGAACGATTTGGCTCGCAAGTTCAACCGAGAAATCGACATCAATGTCCTCTCGTCCCTGCTTGGGGCTCCGGTGGTGGAAATCGATGGCAGGACGGGAGTGGGACTGACAGATCTTGTCGCCTGCATCGAATCCATGATCCCCGACACACCCGTGGCCGTGACCGTTCCCCAAACGGTTTCCAATCAGGAAATCGAAGACCTTTTCCGTTGGGCGGACGAGATCGTCCGGAAGGCCACAAAACTCGACCCTTCCGGGCAGGGGCGTTCCAATCCCGGCCTGGGCGGAATGGACAAAATCGCCCTCCATCCGGTTTTTGGCCTCTTGATGTTCGCGATCGTCATGACCGCATTGTTCTGGGCGGTCTTCTCGGCGGCCAAACCCTTCATGAATCTCATCAACCAATTCTTTGGGTGGATGGGAACCGAGGTCGGGACCTTGCTGGGCGAGGGTTGGGTGTCGAAGTTGCTGGTCGATGGCGTGATCGCAGGCGGGGGTGCCGTCCTGACCTTTGTGCCGCAAATTGCCATCCTCTTTTTGGCGTTGGGATTGTTGGAGGACTCTGGTTACCTGGCTCGCGGCGCCATGTTGGTCGACCGATTCCTGCTCTTGATCGGGCTGAACGGCAAATCCTTCGTGCCCTTGCTCTCGGCCAACGCCTGCGCCATCCCCGCGGCCATGGCCGCACGCACGATTCCTGGCAAGCGCGAACGCACCCTCACGTTGTTGATCATCCCGTTGATGAGCTGTTCCGCCCGGCTTCCCGTTTGGGGTCTGTTGCTGGGCTTTTTGGTGCCGGTGGACAAACCCTGGATGGGCGGTCTCGCGCTCACGGGAATTTATCTGATGAGCCTGGTCTTCGCATCGACCATGGCGGTCGTGGGAGGAAAAATTCTGCGCATTCCACCGTCGAACACTGGCTTCCAGGTCGAAATCCCCCATTGGCGCCCCCCCACCTTCCGTACCGTGGTGGTCTCGGCATGGGACCGCACCGTGAGTTATGTCCAACGCGCCGGGCTCACGATCTTGTCGGTTTCGGTGATCTTTTGGCTGTTCATGAACCTGCCTAGCCAAGAACATTCCGTGGCCATTTTCGTCGGGAAATTATTGTCGCCGCTGTTGGCTCCCATGGGGGTTGATTGGCGGGTTGGGGTGGCCCTGATCGCCGCTTTCGCGGCTCGCGAGGTATTCGTGTCAGCTCTCGCCGTGGTCTTCGCGGTGCAAAATACTGGCGGATCCAGAATTGGACTTTTGGAAACCATGCGCCATGCGACGTTCGAAGGCACCCAGCGACTGGTGTTCACTCCGGCATCCATTGTGGGATTGATCGTCTTTTTTCTGATTGCCCTGCAGTGCTTGGCCACCGTGGCGGTGATGCGCAAGGAAGTTTCAAATCGGTTCGCACTGGGCCAAATGACGGGCTTCATCGCCCTGGCTTGGGTGCTCTCGATCGCGACCGTGCAGGGATTGAGGTTGGTGGGAATTCCCTGAGAGAGTGTGAAGAAATCATCCCAGCTGTTCTTGCTGAGCCCTTGGCACCGAAGGCGCCCTGCCTAACTTGTGGTGCTGCCAGCGGTCGCAGGGCCCCCAAGCAATTCAGCGCCGTTGCGCCCCAAGGTGTCGCCGGACACCCAAAGTGATTCGCGTCCGGACACATATGGAGCGCCCAAAGTGATTCGCATCGGAGGTTGACAA